>JAIMAZ010000149.1 GCA_023511695.1 Ignavibacterium sp. | reverse complement strand
ACCTATTCCATCGTCTATTATTTTAAATATAATCTCATTTGCAAGTTGTTTCGCTGAGATAACAATGTTTACAGGAAATTTTGAATCATATATTGCATGGCTGAAAATATTTTCAACAAAAGGAACTTATTTTTTTGTAAAAAGCTTTTAAGCATTAGTAAATTTGTTTTTAGAATTTATATCGAAATATAAATAAATTGTAACATTAAGCTTTCAATAAACTTTCAGTAACCAGATGCAGATAAATAAAAACGAGCTGTATAAAATTTCAAGATTAAATAAAAATTATCCACGCTATAATGAAATTTTGAAACTTCATAAAGAAGCAATAGAAAACGGTCAGGATATTTACTTTGACCCTGAAACAGGATTTGCTGTATTGACAGCAGAGTTTCTTCTTAAACGCGGTTACTGCTGCGGAAGCGGATGCAGACATTGTCCTTATGAAGTTAAATCATAAATAGTTTTAGCAATTCAATGCTTTCTTAAATAAATAAATTAATTCACTAACACTTCTAAATATTTCAAGGAGTAATTATGAAATCCGGTAAACTGATTCTCATCTTTTTATTTTTATTATCAGTATCCTTCATCATTGCACAAGATGAAGAGAAGAAAGAAGAAAAAACTCCTTACAAATCTTCAACATTTAATGGATTAAAATTTCGTTCTATTGGCCCTGCAGTTACATCCGGCAGAGTTACAGATTTCGCTGTTAATCCAAACAACTTTCACGAATTCTATGTTGCCGTTGCCTGCGGAAATGTCTGGAAGACAACAAATTCAGGAACAACCTGGACACCAATATTTGATACTTACGGATCACATTCAATTGGCTGTGTAACGATTGATCCTAATAATCCACATGTTGTTTATGTCGGAACCGGTGAGAATAATTCTCAACGAAGTGTTAGTTGGGGAGATGGAATTTACAGAAGTGAAGATGGTGGAAAAAGTTTTAAAAATATCGGATTGAAAAAATCAGAGCACATTGCAAAAATTTTAATTGATCCGAGAGATAGCAGAATAATTTATGTTGCTGCTCAAGGACCGCTTTGGGGCGATGGTGGTCAACGCGGATTGTATAAATCAACAGATTATGGAACAACCTGGGATTCAGTACTTTACATCAGCCCTAAAACCGGTGTTACTGATGTTATAATGGATCCGCGAAATCCAGATGTTCTTTACGCTGCTTCTTATCAAAGAAGAAGGCATGTGTGGACTTTAATTAACGGCGGTCCGGAAAGTGCAATTTATAAATCAACTGATGCAGGTAAAACATGGAAAAAACTTGAATCCGGTTTACCTTCAGGTGATGTTGGAAGAATCGGACTTGCAATCTCACCGGTTAATCCGGATTATATTTATGCTATTATCGAAGCGGCAGATGATGCAAGTGGATTTTATCGTTCGACTAATCGTGGTGCAAGCTGGGAAAAAATGAGTGATTATAAAAATGTTAGCCCTCAATATTACTCGGAAATATTTTGCGATCCGGTTAATGTAGATAAAGTTTATGTTCTTGATACATTCTCTTCAATCACAACAGACGGCGGAAAAACATTTACACAGATTTCTACCAAAGGACGACATGTTGACGATCACGCTTTCTGGATAAATCCAAACAATGTTAATCATTACTTAATTGGCGGTGATGGTGGTATTTATGAAACTTTCGATGGCGGAAATACTTTTCATTTTAAAGATAATTTACCAATCACTCAATTTTATCGAGTTAGCGTTGATAATTTCCAGCCATTCTACAGAATAATGGGAGGAACACAAGACAATAACAGTATGATTGCTCCTTCTCAAACTATAAATGAAGAAGGAATTGTTAATGCTGATTGGATTCCGTTAGTTGGCGGCGATGGCTACGAAGCACTTACTGATCCAACAAATCCAAATATCATTTATTGTCTCTGGCAATATGGTGGCTTGACAAGATATGATATGCAAAGCGGCGAACTGTTCAGCATTAAACCACAGGAACGCGAAGGTGAAGAACCTTACAGATGGAATTGGGATACACCTCTAATAATAAGCCCGCACAATCCAACACGACTTTATGTTGCTGCAAACAAACTCTTCAGAAGTGATGATAGAGGAAACAGCTGGCAGGTAATAAGTGATGATCTGACAAGAAAGATTGATCGCAACAAACTTCCTGTGATGGGGAAAATCTGGAGTGTTGATGCAGTTGCTAAGAATGCTTCAACATCATTTTACGGAAATATCGTTTCATTAAGTGAATCGCCGCTTGTTGAAGGATTAATTTATGTCGGGACCGATGATGGACTAATTCAGGTTACTGAAGATGGCGGAAAGAACTGGAGAAGAATTGAAAATTTTCCCGGCGTTCCGGAAACAACTTATGTGAGCAGTATTTATGCTTCTCTTTTCGATGCAAATACTGTGTACGCTACTTTTGATAATCATAAGCGGGCTGATTTTAAACCTTATGTTCTTATGAGTAACGACAGAGGAAAAAGCTGGAAGTCAATAACAGGTGATTTAAAAGAACCGTTTGTAGTTTATTCAATAATTCAGGATCACATTAAACCTGATTTACTTTTTATCGGAACCGAGTACGGTGTTTTCTTCACAATCAACGGCGGAAAAAACTGGATTCAGTTAAAAGGAGATCTTCCTACAACTGCAGTAAGAGATCTGGATATTCAGAGAAGAGAAAATGATCTTGCCTTGGCTACATTCGGCAGAGGTTTTTATATTCTTGACAATTACTCTCCTCTAAGAGATATAAATGAAAAAAATCTTGAGGAAGAAAACTTCAAACTATTTTCCGTAAAAGATGCTCTGATGTTCATAAAAAGAAATGCAACATTCAGTTCACTTGGCTCATCATTTTTCAAAGCAGAAAATCCACCATTTGGAGCTACATTTACTTATTATGTTAAAGAAGCTCCAAAAACTTTAAAGGAAATACGAAAGGAGAAAGAAAAGGATTTAATAAAGAAAGGTGAGCCTGTTTATTATCCGGCTTGGGAAGATTTAAGAAAAGAGGATGACGAAATAAAACCATACCTTTTATTTACTGTTTATGATGAAGCCGGAAACATTGTTCGGAAAATTAAAACTGATGTTAAAGAAGGAATAAACAGAATTACCTGGGATTTGAAATATCCTTCTGCTAATCCTGTTAAAAAAGCTGATTCACAGGATGAAAGTGGTTATCCTGTAATGCCTGGCAGATATAAAGTTACAATGTCATTATATAATAAAGGTGAGTTGAAACAAATTGCCGGTCCTGTTGAGTTTGAAGCAAAAGTTCTTAACAATGTTACATTGCCTGCCGAAGACAGAGCTGAATTAGTTGCTTTCCAGAAAAAAGTTACTGAACTGAATCGTGCTGTTCAGGGTGCGATTGAATCTTCAAATGAATTGAAGAATAAAATTGCTTTGATTAAAACAGCTTTGTTGCGGACTGAAAATGCACCACAGAACCTTATTGAAGAAGCTGATAGAATAGCTCTGGAAAATTTAAATCTATACAGAAAACTTACGGGTGATGAAGTAATTGCAAAAAGAAATGAACCTGTTTATCCAAGCATTGCAGACAGAGTTGGTGAAGTTGTTTATGGAATGTGGCAAACCACTTCAGCACCGACACAAACTTACAGAGACAATTATAGAATTGCTTCGAATGAATTTAAACCGGTTCTTGATGGTTTGAAAAAATTAATTGAATCGGATTTGAAAAAACTTGAATCGGAACTTGAGAAGCTAAAAGCTCCTTACACTCCGGGAAGATTACCTGACTGGAAGGAATAAAATTATTTGCGGCTTTGCGTCTCTGCGTGAAATAAACACCCAGAGGCGCATTCAACCGCAACAAAAAATTAAAACTCATTTGAATCTTTTCCCTAATTTATCTTTTTGATAAGTTCTTCACTCAGTGCCCACAAAGATTTTTGCAATGATTTATCATATGACAGCTGAGATGATTCTTTTTCCTTCATATCAAAGAAAAATTTTGCTGTTTGGTTTTTAAATTCATCAGATGTGGCTAAGTGAATTATTATTTGCGATGCTTGTTTCGAAGTAATCAATTGCCGCTTTAGCAGATAATATACAAGATGTTTCAACCAGAACTTTAACCCATTATTTCTTGAAAAGTTTGTTGCAACACCACCAGGATCAACTGCAAAAACTTTAACAGTGGTTTCTTTTAATCTTTCTGCAAGCTCATAAGTAAAAAGCACATTCGCAAGTTTTGAATTTGAATATTGCAATCTTCCATCATATTGCGATGGGTCAGTAATGTTCTCAATAACTCCTTTTCCACCATAATGAACTCCTGAAGATACATTTATTACTCTTGCATCATCAGAATTTTTTAACAATGGTAAAAGCTCGTTAGTCAGAACAAAATGACCAAGATGATTTGTCGCTAGTGTTATTTCAATTCCCTCATCAGTCAAATGATGATTTATGAATCTTGCACCGACATTGTTTACTAAAACATCTATTCTCTCAAAATCAATTTTAATTTTATCAGCAACTTTTTTTACTTCCCGAATCAGTGAAATATCTGCCAAATAATAACTAACATTTTCATTGTGAGTTTTTTTCTTAATCAGTTCTGCAACAGCTTTACATTTTTCAGGATTTCTTCCGATAAAGATTACATTAGCTCCTATTTCTGCTAATCCAAGCGCAACTGCTTTCCCTATTCCTGAAGTTGCCCCGGTTATCAGACAATTTTTTTCTCTCATACTATACTCTCAAGTTTTTCTAAAATTTTAACCATTGCAAATGTATCGAGTTTGCAATACTCAAGCAGATTTTTTCGTTTTTCATTTATTACTTCGGGATTGTTTTCATCAAAAAGACTTTCAAAAGTTAACGATGCCAATCCACCTTCGTTGATAGGAAGATTCTGATAATTTAATTCCGGCACAAGCGCAGGAAGAACATATTTAATTGAGTATGAACCCTTCATATCATTTGTGTAATAATATTTTTTCTGAAACGGAACGATTAAATCTTTTATCCTAGAAATCAGATTATCAATTTTCAATTTGTATTGCGGAAATGCTTCTGCTATTTCGTTAAGTCGCTTAATCTCGAAAGACTTGTTGTAAACCAGAATATCACCGATATCTTTAAAATCCCGAAGAAGATTTTCTATGAATGGAATTCTGGGATCATCACTTGCATCGGCAAGAAATTCAAAATGCTGAAGTTCTGCTCCTTTACTTTCGAGATAATGAAGTGAGTACTGAAATGGTATTTGCATATATGGTTTTGAATTATCAAATAAAGGAATCGCTGGTTGAAAAGTTTCGAAATCCATAAAATAAACAGGGTAGAGAATTCCCGATAAAAAATTTTTTATGCCTTCAGCATCAATTAACTGCTTTCCATTCTTAAAAACATCAACCTGAATTTTTGCACTCCTGGGAAGATGTATTTCATCTGTAAGCTCTTCCATTGAAAGAATTCCGCTTCTGTAAAATTCATATTTATCTGTGAGATGAACTCCGCTCAAATCAAAAACAGAGTTTTCGGGAATGTGCCTCCGGCAATAATTATAAAATCCACAGATGTATGGTGAGTAACAATGTTCGCTAATATCAATTTGAGGAATTTCGTTTTGCCCTAAAACATTCTTTAAACGATTAATGTTTTTTTCAATCCAGCTTTGCTTCGTAATAATCTTATCAAGGACAGATTCGATTCTGAAAAGCTGATGCAAATCAAGTTCGCCTTTTCTTACATACTGATTGTTTATATAAATGATTGAGAAGTCATTTACTTTGTAACCTGCTTTAGTAATCACCCAATATTGAAGTGCTGCATCAATTAAATATACATCTGTTACAGAAGTAGAACTTTTAACTTCATAAATTTTTAATCCGTCATCCGTGTTTAAGAGAATATCAGCAACTGAAAGAACTTCTTCTGCCTGAAATGCAGCTTCGTAAATTATTCTCTGTTTATTGTCCAGAAATTCTTTTGTCTTAACTAATGGTTCCTCATAATCAGAATGAGTTTCAGGAGATAAATCTATTCCGCCGGGGAAAAGTTGTTGCGCTAATTTTCCAACATCAATTCCTCTTTTGAAAATCGCTTTTTGCATTTCAGAAATTTCATCCATTTCGTCATAATGGTATTTATACAAATAGAGATGTTTATCGCATTGAATACCGCGAATGAAAGATGATTTGCTAAGAAGATGTGTGTTCATTAAACAATTCCACAAAGATGCTTCGTACTGACTTTTAACTGCATCACAAATTTAGTTTATTTGCAATGAGATTAGAAAATTTTTAATTATAAAAATTTATGAGAAGAGCTTATTTAACATTTACAATCTTTGTTATTCTCTTTTTTCAAATACACTGTTTAGCACAGGATAAAAGATTTACACACGGAGCCGAGAATGGTTATATGTGGATTGATTTTGAGAAATATTCAATAATGCGGGATATGAAGTATGATTACTTAAGTTCAATGCTTGAACGACAAAGAGTAATTAACTTATTTCAGCTTCAGAATGATTCGCTTGGGTGCAGAGAAGAAATAAAAACCCTTCTGAAAGCAAACGATCAAAATCAACTTGACTTAAGTTTAATGGTAAAACAGATTGATAAGTTTTACAGCGAGGAAAAACTTAGAATCATACCTATTGTTTTTGCTTATTGTTACTGTGTAAAAGAATTGGCGGGTAGATCAAAAAAGGAATTGACTGAATACTTAATCAGTATATTGAAATTTTCAGAATCAGAACAATAATGGCTCATCAGGTTTCTTTTTGGATTTCTTTTCTTTTTTCTTTTGCTGGCTTTTCAGAAAATCACCAAAATCCTCTTTAGAAATGATATAAATTTTCCCAACCTGTTCTGCTTTAAGATTTCCCGAACGAATGTGATATAAAACTGCCGAGTGACTTACATTTAGCAGCTTTGCTACTTCCTGAACACTAAAAAATTCTCGCATAGATGAATCCTGAAATGTGAATACATCTTTCAATGGCAATTTAATCAGCATTTGAAAGATATTCAATTATTATTGATTGTTTTCACTACGGTTTTTATGTTGAACCATAAACATTTAACAAACTTAGCAGCCACTTAAAATGAAACTTCTGACAAAAATTTTAATTGTAGCTTCCTTCGCAATTGCAATGGCTTATCTTGAATCGGCAGTAGTTGTTTATCTCAGAGAGCTTTATTATCCCGATGGATTTACATTTCCATTAAAGCTCATTTCCGAAAAAATACTGATCATTGAATTGGGAAGGGAGCTTGCAACGATTATAATGCTTTTAACCGTTGCAATGATAGCCGGAAAAGTTTTTGCCGAAAGAGTTGCTTACTTTCTTTTTTCATTCGGAGTGTGGGAC
>JAIMAZ010000148.1 GCA_023511695.1 Ignavibacterium sp. | reverse complement strand
CTTGCTGTTCTATTTACGGGTTTTTTGTTGTGTTTTTGTAGCTTTTTTGGTGGAAGGTGATCTTTTATATTTTTATCTTTTAGTTGGTTATTTTTTATATTTTTTATCTATTATTAAAGTTAATTTCTATTGTTATTTAAGTAATTTTTCTTTATTTTTCCTGTCGAATATTTAACAAATAATAAAAAATTATAAGGTTGAGTTATGTTTAAAAAATTCTCTCACTTATTTGTATTCATTCTTTTAATCTCTGTTTTGTTTCTGAATATTGGTTGCAGTTCATCTCAAACATTAACCACAACAGAAACAAAGAGTACAAATGTTCAGTCATCAGACTGGATGAATCTTGATACAGTTAAAGCCGGTCCGTTTGACACCGGAAAGATGTGGACATTCGAATATCCGCCAATAAAATATTTTGAATCGGAATATGGATTCAAACCAAGCCAGCAATGGTTTGACAATGTTCGAATGGCTGCTCTTCGATTTGCGAATTATTGTTCTGCATCTTTCGTTTCAGAAGATGGATTGGTTATGACAAACCATCATTGTGCGCGCCAGAGTGTTACTCAGGTTACAAAAGAAGGCGAAGATCTTCATGCAAATGGATTTATTGCTGCAACTCTTGAAGATGAAAGACCTGTTCCCGGACTTTATGTTGATCAAATGGTTTTGGTAAAGGATGTTACTGATGAAGTTATGAAAGCTATTGAAGTTGCTAAAACCGATGAGGAAAGAGTTCAGCTTGAGGATGATATAATCCAAACTATTGAAGAACGCGAATCAAAAGCAACCGGTCTTGAAGTTGCCGTAACTAAACTTTATAACGGCGGAAGATATTCTTTATACGGTTATAAGAGATACAAAGATGTTCGTTTGGTTTTTGCTCCTGAAGATCAACTTGGATTTTTTGGCGGCGATCCTGATAACTTTACCTACCCTCGTTATAATCTTGATTGCTCATTCTTCCGTGTTTATGATGAAAATGGTAAGCCGCTTAAAACAGAACATTTCTTTAAGTGGAGTGAAAATGGCGCAAAGGTTGGTGAACCTGTATTTGTTGTTGGTAATCCTGGAAACACAGATAGATTAAATACTGTAGCTCAGCTTGAATTTATGAGAGATATTCAATACCCGAGAACTCTTGAATTACTTAATAGTTTGATTGTTCTATATAAAAACATGTTAAAAGAAAATCCTGAAAGGAAACTTCAGCTTCAGGATATGATTTTCAGTTTTGAAAATTCTAAAAAAGCTTTCGAGGGAATATTAAAAGGTTTAAGAGACCCGATTTTAATGAAACGCAAAATTGATTTTGAAGAGACCTTCAAATCAAAAGTAAAATCAAATCCGGATTTGAATAAAAAGTACGGTGACCTATGGGATAAGATTGCTAATATCAGACAGGAGCTAAGAGATGTTTCTAACAAAAACTTTGCTTTCGGAAAGAACAGATTTACAACACCGCAATATTTCTTTATTGCTGAACAAATGATAGCTTTAGCTGAAGAATTGAAAAAACCTGAAAGCGAACGAGATGATTTATATAAAGGCGAAGAACTTGAAAACACAATTGCTTCTATCTTCCCAAAAGATTTTGATGCAAAAATGCAGAACAATCTTCTTCAGGCAAGAATTGATGTAATGGTGAAATACATAGGAATGAATGATCCGCTTGTTAAAAACTTCACAGGCGGAAAAACAGGAAAAGCTGCTCTTGATTACATTCTTTCAAAATCAAAAATCACAAGTCCTGAAAACATTAAAGAGCTTGTAAAACAAGGACCTGATGCAATTCTTAAATCCGATGATCCATTTATTCAGTTCACCTTAAATTCAAAAGAAACTGTTGAGAAAATTCAGAAGAGAAATAAAGAATTGCTTGATCTTGAGGATAGCTATTCATCTCAACTCGGTAAAGCATTGTTTGAAGTTTACGGAACATCAATTCCACCAGATGCAACTTTCACATTAAGAATTTCTGACGGCGTTGTTGATGGTTTTCCATACAACGGAACTGTAGCACCACCATATACAACTTTCTACGGAATGTATGACAGATATTATTCTTTCAACAAAGAATTTCCATGGAATCTTCCGGATAGATGGATAAACCCACCAGCAGATTTTGATCTTTCAACTCCGTTTAATTTTGTTTCGACTAATGATATTATTGGCGGAAACTCAGGTAGTCCTGTAATAAATAAAAATGCTGAGATAGTCGGACTTGCATTTGATGGAAACATTCAATCATTACCCGGTAATTTCATTTTCAGAACCGAAGAAAACAGAACTGTATCTGTTCATTCCAAAGGAATGGTTGAAGCTATTGATAAAGTTTATAAACTGAAAAGACTCAGCAGTGAATTAAAAAACGGTAAAATGCAGTAATAAGCTCTTTTATCTTTCTCAACAAAAATTTTATGGCTGATCTGATAAAATTTCGGATCAGCCATTTTTTATTCATGAATGAAAAGTTTATTCTTATTTTAGTATAAGATTATACATAACTTTTCGGAGGTTCGGGATGAAAAAATTATTTACTTCCGGCTTAGCCGCAATATTTTTCTTATTACTTCCATTAACTCTAGCTTATGCACAGACTCGTTCACTTACACCTGATGATTTATTCAAAATTAAAAATGTAAATGAAACTATCTTTTCACCAGATGGAAAAATGATTGCTTACACTCTGACTGTCCCACGACCATTGAATGAAGAGCCTGGTAGTAATTATAGTAATCTTTTTGTTTATAACATTGAAGAGAAGGAAAATGTTGGATTGCTGGCTAACCAGATTATAGTTTCATCGTTACAATGGGATTCTGAATCTGAGAGAATTTATTTTTTAGCAAAACTCGGTGAACAAAAATCTAATCAGATTTACTATGTTGATGCTGATGGTGGTTCGCCCAAATTAATCACTAATGAAATATCTGATATTCTTGCATTCAAAATAAGTCCGGATGGAAAAAATATTGCATTCATTCGGCTGGAAGAAAAAAGTAAAGGCAAGCAGCAAATGCTAAGCAAAGGATTTGATGCAGAAATTTATGAAGAGGAATTTCAACATAGAAATTTGTACTTGATTAATTTAGATGATAAAACAGTTAAACAGTTAACTACTGCTTCATCAGTATTTGAATTTGAGTGGTCACCTGATAGTAAAAATATTGCAGCAGCAATTGCAGATAAGAATCTTGTTGATGATTCTTATATGTTTAAAAGATTATATGTTATTGACACTGAAACCGCATTAAAATATAAACTTGTTGATAATCCCGGTAAACTAACACAATTTTCCTTCAGTCCAGATGGAACAAAACTAGCATTTGTTTCTGCTTCAAGTGTTAATGATGCTGTAAGTGGAAGTTTGTTTATTTGCGAAGTTCCGAATACAAAACAATTTTCTCAGCTAAGAAATTACTCCGAGGGATTTGAAGGTTCAGTGATAATGGTAAAATGGAAAGATGAAAACACTGTTTTCTTTTCATCCGAAGAGGGAGTTGACATTACTTTAAGAGAACAAAAAATTGATCAGAAGCAGAGCAGATTGATAATCGATCCCGGAAGAGCTGTTTTCAGAAATTTTGATTTTATAAACAACATGATTTGCTTTGCAGGTAATACTAAAAGTCATCCTAATGAACTTTTCCTTTTTAATACTGAGACCGGCGAAATTACAAAACTTACTAATCATAATAATTGGCTTGAGAATGTTAAGCTTGCAAAACAAGAAATGGTTGAGTATTCAGCTAAAGATGGATTAAAGATACAAGGAGTTTTAATTTATCCTTTGAATTATGAACAAGGTAAAAAGTATCCTTTAATTACATACATTCACGGTGGACCTGAAGCGGCAGTTCAAAACGGTTGGGAAACCAGTTATGGTTCTTGGGGACAATTTGCCGCAGCAAAAGACTATTTCGTTTTTATGCCTAACTATCGTGCTTCATCTGGTCGTGGAGTTGAATTTACTATGGCAGGTTTTGGTGATCTTGCAGGAAAAGAATTTGAAGATGTAATTGATGGAATTGATTTCCTGATTCAAAAAGGTTTTGTTGATAAGAATAAAGTCGGAATAGGCGGTGGTTCTTATGGCGGATATTTTTCTGCCTGGGCTGCAACTAAATACACAGATCGTTTTGCTGCTTCTGTAGTATTTGTTGGAATTTCAAATCAGATTTCAAAAAGGAATACAACAGATATTCCTTATGAAGATTACTATGTTCATTGGGGATTCTGGACTCATGAAAATGAACAACTTGTTTGGGAAAGAAGTCCGGTACGTTATGCACATCAAAGTAAAACTCCAACTTTGATTTTACACGGAAAGGAAGATCCAAGAGTTCATCCATCACAAAGTCTTGAACTTTATCGTGCATTAAAGTTACATGGTAAGGCTCCGGTAAGATTAGTCTTTTATCCAGGACAAGGACATGGTAATAGTAAAAATACATCCAGGTATGATTTTCTTGTACGAACACTTGAATGGTTTGATTATTATCTGAAAAGTGATTATCCGAAAGACAGATTGCCATCAAAATATCTGGATTTTGATTAGCCGGAGTGTAAATTTTTTTTTCAGATTTCCGATAATTATTTAACTGCTTGAGAAAGTTTTGTATTAACTTAGTCAGACAATTTAGTGTTGATAAAATTTTCAGTTTAATTATCTTGCGTCACAATTTTATAACTAATTATCGGGAGAAAAAATGTTCGGTTTCCTAAAAGTTAATGAGGAGGCAAAACTCAATAACTATGACCGACATATTGAAGCGAAAAGAGAAAAGAGAATGTTCGATATAGTTTTCTTTTCCATATCATTTATTTTGTTAAATCTTATTCTTTATATCATAACTAAAGTTTAGTCAATTGATGAAAAACGGATCTGTTTACATAGAAACTTATGGCTGTCAGATGAATTTCGCTGATACAGAAATTGTCCTCGGCGTTCTGAAGAAACAAGGATATACTGTTGCTCAAAATCCTGAAGATGCTGATATCATTTTACTTAATACCTGCAGCATCAGAGATAATGCTGAACAAAGAATTTATGGAAGACTTGGTAACCTCAAAAATCTTAAAACCAAAAAACCGGAACTTGTACTTGGTATTCTTGGATGTATGGCTGAGCGATTAAGAAAAGATTTGATTGAAGAAAAGAAAATTGTTGATGTTGTTGTCGGTCCTGATGAATACAGAAGATTACCTGAATATATTGATGTTGCTTTTAATGGCGACAAAGGAATCGGAGTAAAACTTTCACGCACAGAAACTTATGATGACATTGAACCTCATCGTGAAGATGGACTTTCTGCATGGATTTCTGTTATGCGTGGTTGTGATAAATTTTGTACTTTTTGTGTTGTACCATTCACTCGCGGAAGAGAAAGAAGCCGCTCTCTCAATTCAATTGTGAAAGAGATTGAAGACCTTTCACTTCGTGGATTTAAAGAAGTTACATTGCTCGGTCAAAATGTAAATTCTTATCGTGATGGTGAAAATGATTTTGCTGATCTGCTTACAGCATCTGCAAAAGTTGATCCTTCAATGAGAATTCGTTTTACAACTTCTCATCCACAAGATCTTTCTGATAAACTTCTGTACACAATTGCAGAACATCAGAACATTTGTAACTATATTCATCTTCCTGTTCAATCTGGTTCAAACAGAATACTTGAACTTATGAACAGAACTTATACGATTGAACATTATCTTAATCTTATCCAAAAGGCAAAGAAAATTATTCCTGGTGTTAGCTTTTCAACTGATATTATTGCCGGATTTCCAACTGAAACCTGGGAAGATCATCTTGCTACTTTGGAAGTAATGCGTAATGTTCGTTATGATGGAGCTTATATGTTCAAATATTCTCCGCGTGAAGGAACAAAAGCTTATAAAATGGGAGATGATGTTCCTGAAGAAGTTAAAACAAAAAGACTGCAGGAAATAATTGATCTTCAACAGCAGATATCTTACGAAATAAACCAAAACTTAATTGGCAAAGAAGAAATTGTTTTGATTGAAGGCTTCAGTCGTAAATCAGATGAGTTTCTATCCGGAAGAACTGATACAAATAAAGTGACAATCATTCCTGCACAACCTGATATCAACCCCGGAGATTATGTCAAGGTGAAAATCAATAAAGCTACTTCTGCAACACTTTTCGGTGAATACATTTCGCACATCGTTTTTGAAAAGAACAGTGTTGTTCTTAGTGCTTAATACTACTAATTTACCGCTGTAACAAAATATTTTTCTTTAATGATGAAACAATTTTTTATTGCAGCCTTATTATTTTCTTTTTCGTTTAACTCTAATGCTCTTTGCCAGGAAGTTGATATTGTGCCTTATCTTAAGCAGATTGAAAAAGGAGAGAGCAATAAAGTAAAAGAATTATTGCCTAAGCTCAAGAAAGAAAATCCTAAAAGTGCTAATCTCATTTTTCTCGAAGGCGTTTTAACTGAAAATGGTCAGGAAGCAATTTCAATTTATCAGAACTTTGTAGAAAATTATCCGAACAATTCATACGCTGATGCAGCACTTTACAGAATTTATTCTTATTATTATGCACTTGGACTTTATGACACAGCAGGTAAAGTCCTAAAGAATCTTACCGATAAATATCCTGATTCACCTTACATTAAAATGGCTTTAAGTCAGGAAGAAGCCAGGCAGGAAGAAGAAACTCCACCAATGAAAGATTTAAAAGACGAACAAGCTAAAGTGAAAAATGAACTTAATTACAAGTTTACTATTCAGGCAGGCGCATTTGTTAAAATCGAGAATGCTCAGGGTTTAATGAACGAATTGGAAAGCGAAGAAATTTCCTGTGAGATGAAAGAAAAAAATGTTGGTGGAACTACATTTCATGTTGTATATGCCGGAAAATTTCAAAACAGAAATGAAGCGGAAAAATTCCTGCAGCAGATAAATTCTCGCTATAATCTTAATGGAAGAATTATAGAAAAAGAAAATAAATAAGTGTTGAAAATTAAGTTTATAGGAACTGGTTCAGCAAAAGTTTCGCTCCGCCGAAATTTCACTTCATTACTATTAGAAACCGAGAATGATAAAACTCTTATTGATTGCGGCGATGGAATTTCCCGAGCATTACTTCAGCAAAATGTTGAACTGAATTCAATAAATAAAATTCTGATTACACATCTTCATTCTGATCATTTTTCTGGTTTATCAACTTTGCTTACGCAGTTCAAATTAGGTGAACGGGCTAATCCTGTTGAAATTATTTCCTGCAAAGAAAACATACCAATAATAAAAAATTTCCTATTTAATTCATTCATTATTCCGGAAAAAATAAATTTTGAAATAAGATTTTTTGGTTTTGACTTTGATGAAGAAGTAATTCTC
>JAIMAZ010000147.1 GCA_023511695.1 Ignavibacterium sp. | reverse complement strand
CTGTGGGAGTGAATGTTAAAATATTTTGTTTAGCTTTCTCAGTAATGCAATAGCCAGAAATATGCTTGAGTAATTTGTCGAATTCTAATTTTTCAAAAACTGATTTATCAATCATTGAAGAGTGTCTTTTTCATTTATATAGTTTTTAATTATCTCTTCTGTACTTGGAGTATAATCTTTAAGAAGATTGAATGCTGAAGGAATTATTGAATAAGTCGGTTCATACAATAAAGATTTTCTTCTTGTTGATTTATCGGGAATATCAAAAATATTCAGAAGCAGAAAAACTGCACTTAAGAAAATTAATAGTTGCAGAATACCCACAACTCCACCAACAATCTGATTTATCAGAGAATTTATTTTATCAAACGGATGAACAACTCTTTTGAGAATTGAAAAAAACAGAACTGTTACAAAAAAAATAATCAGTGCGGCCATTATTTCGGCGAGATAATATTCTATATCAAAAGATGATTCTATAAATCTGCCAAGGTGAGATTTGAAATATGCTGAAAGAAACACCGCTGCGATAAATCCTACGACTCCGATGAGCTTTCTTAAAAAGCCATCTTTAAATCCAAGAATAAATCCAATCAATGCTGCAATCACAATGATAAGGTCAATCGTATTCAATTTTAACTCAATAAACTTTCAACAATTTTACGGACTAAATTTCCATCAGCTTTACCTTTTAATGCTTTCATAGCAGCAGGCATAACTTTGGAAAAATCCTCTTTACCCTTTGCACCGGTTTCTGCTATAATTTTTTCTACTTCGGTTTTAATATCTTCTTCTGATAATTGTTTTGGAAGATATTCCAATAAAACTTTCAACTCAGCTTCTTCCTGTTCAACCAAATCCATTCTTCCTGCATTCCTGAATTGCTCAATTGAGTCTTTCCTTTTTTTTGCAGCACTTGTTAAAAGCTTAACTTCATCTTCAGGAGTTAATTCTTTGTTAGCTCCGCTTTTTTCAAATTCCAGAATCAATGCACGAATAGAACGAACGGTGTTAAGCCGGGCTTTATCACCGGATTTCATTGCTTCTTTAAGATCGTTATTTATTCTTTCTTTAAGGTTCATAATTATCTCCACTAAAAGAAAAGGCAGGTTTCGTTAGTTCAACAAGACCTGCCTTAAACATTCCAAAAAAAATTTATTTAAATTTTTAATGTTGCCGAATAGTTTACTCTAAGACAATAAGCTTTCCTTAATGCCTGTTGAATATCCATCACTAATCCCATATCAACACCTTGATCAACTCTTAGCGAAACGATAACATTTGGTAAAACTTGTCTTTTACCGTACATAATTGGTTCAACTTCTTCAAGTTTAACGATGCTGTCATTTATCTGTATTCTTTTATCTTTACCAACCCATAAGTAAGAAATAAGTCTTTTGTTTTCAATCTTTTCAATAGCCTGAGCTTCAGGCAACTTAAATTGAACCAAAACATCTACTTCTCTCAAGGTGGTAGTAACCATAAAAAATAACAACAACATAAAAACGATATCAGGCATTGAGGAAGTTGGTATTTCCTGTTTAGTTCCGGCTCTTCTTTTTTGAAAATGCATATTTAATCCTCAATTTATTTTATTTCTTCTGGTTCAGCAAGAGAGATAATAATTGGAACAGCATCTTTCATTTGCTCTTGCTGTTCAGTGGTTAAATCTTTAAATCTTTTGCCAAACCTGGATTGCGAAACTTCATCACGGGCTTCAAAGAATGCAAGTTTAATTTGATCTAATGCAGCAATATATTGGTTATAAATTGTCTTCCTGTCAGTTTTCAAAGAGACGATAATCTTTTTACTTAATGGCATTTCAACACGGGCAAGCAATTTAGGTTTAATTAGATTTTTAATCTGAAATATCGAAACTATCTCGCCATCTATAAGTACATCACCCTGCTCATTAACCAAAACAGCAACTAACCTTTGTGGATCAACTTTAATTTCTTCCCTTTCTTCTGGCGGTACATATTCAGGAAGAGTTAATCCCAAACCAGTATCAACATCTATAACTGTTGCTACAAGAAAGAATAACAAAAGCAAGAATGCGATATCTGCCATAGATGAAGTTGGAATAGAAGCTTCTTGTAGTTTTTTCTTTTTTATCATAGTTGTTTTAAGATTTTAATTTTATCATTTGTTTTTTAATTCATATAAAGCATCAATAAGTTCAATAGAACTTTGTTCCATATCGCCAACGAGTCTGTCAATTCTAGAAACGAAATAGTTGTAGAAAATCTGAAGAATCATTGCTACAACTAGTCCGAATAATGTTGTTAATAATGCAACTGAAATACCGGAAGCAACGATTGCAGGAGAAATTTGTGCAGCTTCTTTAATAGCATCAAATGCTTCAATCATACCTTGAACTGTTCCGGTAAAACCAAGCATTGGCGCAATTGTAATAAATGTAGAAATCCAAATCATTCCTCTTTCAAGAAAACTCATTTCAACAGCACCATAAGCAATGATAGCTTTTTCTGCAGCATCTAATCCTTCATTGTAACGTAATAAGCCGGCATAAAATACTGAAGAAACAGGACCTCTGGTGTTTTCACATACTTTTTTAGCTGCTTCAACTCCACCTTGGTCAAGCGCTTTTTTAACCTCAACAATAAACTTTTTAGTATCTACTCTTGCTCTTGATAATGAGTACAATCGTTCTAACGAGAATGCAAGACCAATTACTAAACTTGCCAGAATTGGCCACATGAAAAATCCACCTTCGTTGAATTTCGTTACTAACCAATTCAATGCACCTTGATTATTAGCTTGAGCAACTACATTGAATACCGATGAGATAATTCCAAAAATATCCATAAAAGATATCCTCCTAATGATAAATATTGTTACTTAATAAACTTGTTTGCAACATTTTCTTAAAAATGCGTGCACTACAATAAATATTTATGCACACAAAGTCAACAAATTATTAACTCACACTTAAAATAAAAATTTTTAATCAAATCTTAATTTTAACTCTATGATGTTTCCTGAATTTATCTTATAATTCCTGAAAAGATCGTGAACTAACTCACCTGCTTCTTCGGGTTTAATCCATTTACTAAAATCTGCATTGCTCATCCATTCTCTGTTTGCTTTTGTATCCAGAATAAATGGTGCAATTGCCAACGATGACAACTTTATTGACTCACCTTCAATGGACAGTGATTTTACTAAATATGATAAAGCAGATTTTGACATACCGTAAGCAAATTTGTTTTCTTCCGGATGATTTGCTGTGTATGCAGAAGTAAAAATTATTGCGCCTCCTTTTGATTTTTCAACGAGTGACGAAAATTTTTTTGCAATATTAAAATTAGTTAGAAGATTCATTTTGAACATTTTCATCAGATCATCAATAGAAGTTTCCCAGATTTTTTTACCACCGAAAAATCCTCCGATTGTTGAGAACAGAAAATATTCAGAGTTTGATTCTACAGTAATGTTATCAAATGCTTTTTGGACATTAACTTCATCTGATAAGTCACTAACAAGAATTTGTTTAACTTTATCAGAATGAAAATTATTATCGAATTTAAAATCGAATAAATAAATTTCATCATAATCTTTTTGAATTAAAACTTTCGAGACACCTGAACCAAGTTCACCATTTGCACCAAATATCAGTAAAATCTTTTTCATAGAATTACTCCTCAATTATAAATTTTGCTGTTACTGGAAAATGATCACTGTAACCGCCGAGATATCTGTTTCCGCCATATGTTGGGAAAGGTGCTCCCTGAAACCTACCACTTTTAGTAATAATAAATTCAGGCTTATATACCTGAAAAGAATTACACTGGTATCTTACTCTTGAGCCAATAATTATTTCCTTAGATACAATTATTTGATCAAGCATATTCCAATTATCCTGATATTTGAATGAACCTTCGCCTTCGCTAAAAGATTTGTAAGCAAGATTGAATAAATCAGAATTATCTTCCCTATAGGTAATTTTATTTATCATTTCCATACTGTCACAAATAATTGGTTTAGCTCTAAGATAATCGAGAATGGAAATGTTTGTTGGTTCGTCATTAAAATCACCCATAGCAATAATTTTTGCTTTTTTATTCAGAGCAAAAATTTTTTCAATTCTATTCCGCAAGGTTTCTGCGGCTTTAATTCTTCTTGGTTCAGATTCACTTTCTCCGCCTCTTCTTGATGGCCAATGATTAACAAAAACATAAATCGTATCATATGGTTTTAATAAAAATTTTACTCCGAGAATTAATCTTGTATGAATATTTGAACCAAGCTGAACGGTATCAGTATAAACATCAAGCAATTTTAGTTTTTTCGAATCATAAATAATTCCTGTTTGAATGCTTCTTAAATCAGGAGATTCAGGAGATTCTGTTAAATAATTTTTATCAAAAAGATGTTTGCTTACGAGACTATCGAGCAAACTTTTATTTTCAACTTCGCATATTCCTAAAATATCGGGACCATTACCATTATTCATAGAACGAATAACACGAGCCAAATTGTAAAACTTACGTTCTAATCTGTCCGATGTCCACTGTTTAACTCCTTCAGGAAGAAATTCTTCATCATTTTTTTGTGGGTCATCAGCTGTATCAAATAAATTTTCAAGATTCCAAAAAGAAACGAATAAAACTTTTTCATCAGTTGATTGAGCACAAGCAGCGGACGAGATGATAATTATTATTGTGATAAGATATTTTTTCATTATTATTTACCTTTTCTAAATTTCGATACGAGTTACAACTCCGTGTAATTTGTTATAAGGAAAATCAAAGAATGAAATCCAGTTTGGTGCGAGTCGTTTCAGTATTGCAAATATCTTAAGGAAAGGTTTACTTGTTTTTATTTCCTCAGCACCGTAGAAAATTGCTTTTTCAGAAAATCCCCATTGCTTAAACAATTTCGGAAGATCAGGCGATTCCATATAACCATACATAATTCTTGCAGTATATAATCCTTCAGTAACTTTTTCATAAGATTCAAGATTTACTCCGTATGGTTTATCAAAAGTTTCAACTGATACCAGAATATTCTTTTCATAAATGATTCCGGTTCTGAACATACAGTGCAGGATATATGGCGAAACTGATGTGACATTTTTTGTAAAAAATATTGCCTCTCCTTTAATGTAATTTCCTGTTTCATAAATCTGCTTAAAACTTTCTACAAAAATTTCCAATGAAGTTGCACGCAAAAATCTTCTAAGTTTTGTCATTCCACTAATCCACAAAATCATTACTCCGAATACAAATGATGCAATTATTATTGACCAATATCCACCGTATGGAATTTTATGAGTTACAGCTACAAGATAAAATCCTGTAACGATAAGTACAACAAAACCTATGAATGATTTAAGATAATTTTTCTTGATGTAAAAAATAGTTACGATCAATACAGAACTGATAAACATCGTTGCCGTTACAGCCAAACCATAAGCAGCTGCTAAATTATGTGATTCTTTGAATACTAAAATCATAAGCAATACAGCGAAAAGTAAAAATTTGTTTACTGCAGGA
The DNA here is from genome assembly GCA_023511695.1 of Ignavibacterium sp. GTDB lineage: Bacteria > Bacteroidota > Ignavibacteria > Ignavibacteriales > Ignavibacteriaceae > Ignavibacterium. The sequence continues at coordinate 1,870 of JAIMAZ010000147.1, read as the reverse complement.
ATATAAATCTGAGAGCGTAATTTTTGAGATGTAAACTTTATTTTCATTAAAGGAAAAATTCCAATATTAATACCTTGGAAAACCAGCGACATAACTGCGCTTATCATTGCTTGTGATGCAATTATGGTTGCTAGGAGTGTCAGTATTAAAAAAGGAATGTACAATACTTCAGAAAAACTGCTGACCAATTTGAATAATACTTGTTCTGTATCATTATGTTCAAGGATATAAGCACCTTGACCGAAGTAGTTTATAATCAGAGCGAAAAATACAATTGACCACGCATGTCTGATTGGTTTTGCCCCAAGATGACCCATATCAGCATAAAGAGCTTCTCCTCCGGTTGCGCAAAGTATAACTTCACTCAAAACAAAAAATCCTGGGAGACCATTGTGTATAAAAAATTCTATCGCATAATATGGACTCAACGCAAGAAAGATATCAGGAATATGAATTAAATAAAAAAATCCGGAGAAGAATAAACTTACAAACCATAAAAACATTATTGGACCAAATGATGCAGCAACCTTATCAGTACCTCTATGCTGAATTGCAAACAAAAGAATAGTGATTATTGAAGTAATAAGAATAATAGAAGTTAATGAGATATTACTAAACTCTGGTATGAGTTTCAATCCTTCAACAGCGGAGAGAATACTGATTGCCGGAGTAATGACTCCATCTCCTATTAAAAGTGATACGCCGATATATCCTAAAAATGTAACGAAGCCGACCTTTCTGCCCTTTTTAAGTAAAGAGGTAAGAATTTCTTTTAATACAATTATTCCGCCTTCGCCTCGAATACTTAAACTCATTGCTAACCAGGCATACTGAATTGTAACTAGAGTTATCAATGTCCAGAAGATTAAAGATAGTATTCCGAAAATATTTTCTTTTGTTGGAAGGGTTAAAGTAAAAACAATACTTAAAGTATAAATTGGACTTGTTCCAATATCACCGAACACGACACCCATTGCGTGGATGAGATTTTTGAAATTTCCTGATTTATTACTTTCGGTTTCCATAAAATATCTTTTTTTGACAGGCGAATATAATTCAAAGATTTCAATTTCTTTTTTTTCGAATGCAAAATTATCTGTAACAAATTGAAATGAATTAGTGAGCTAAAGTCTCTTTATGAGAGTTCACAAAACATTTTTTTGCTAAATATCAAATCTCATAGTGGCAAAATGATTGCGCGATTTTACTCATCCTACCATTTTTTGAGGGCAAATACAGTGACATTCAGAGAAAAGATTTTTTCTTTAGGAACAGTTTATACAATTCTTTTGTTCGTTGCAATTTTTCTGATTCTCGGGAATAATTCTAAAAAGAAAGATTCCCAAATTAAGCTCATTGAAAAATCGGGATTGATTTATGAAGTGGGCAATGATATTCCATACACTGGCCAGATTAAAGATACAGTTCAAGGTAAAGTAATTGAATATTATCTGATTGATGGAAAAAAATATGGCGATTTTAAAGTTTCGAATCTTACCGGAATTGTAGAGATGTGCGGTTCGATGAATGATAATAAGAATGAAGGTATTTGGAATTATTATTATCCTAATGGACAACTTGAATCAAGTGGCACTTTTTATAATGATCAACTAAATGGACGCTGGATATGGTATTTCCCTGATGGAAAGTTGAGAGCAGAAGGTTTTTATCAGGATAACAAAAAGATTGGAACCTGGAAATTTTTTAATAAACAATCAAAAATTGTCAGAGAAATTTCCTACCGTAATGATTCAGTTGAGCTTGTGCGTAATTATGAATTAAATGTTAGCTTGTAAAAATTTATTTTTCATTCCTACATCAGTTCTTAGCTTTATTGTGATTGTTTCCTAAACTTTCACTATCATTGCTC
>JAIMAZ010000146.1 GCA_023511695.1 Ignavibacterium sp. | reverse complement strand
GAACGGTGTTGAGTAACAATTCGGCTTTATTAAATTCCTTTGCTTTGATGAAGTTATTTGCAAGATAAGTCAGTATAAGATTTTCGTAATAAACATCGCCAAGATTTTCTGAAATTGCTAAAGCTTTTCTGTAATAATTTTCTGCTATTAACAGACTATCAAGATCAGAATATGCTAAAGCGATTTTAAAGTACAGGTCTTCGAGAAAATACGGATCGTTAATTTCTTCTATGTCATTTGATATCTGTTTAAAGATAGTCAGAGCTATATTTGGTTTGTTCAGGTTATAAAACAAAGTTCCAATGCTCATCTCCGATAGAGCTTTCTGATTTACATTGTGAATTTTTTCAGAGAGAGTTTTTGCCTGATTGTAGTAATCAAGAGCTTTTGAATAGTCAGAAATATTTGAATAGACATCACCAAGCCCGCGAAGATTTAAAATCTTTGATACAATATTTTCTTTAGCGAATTCAAGACCTTCTTCAAAACTTTTTATTGCTGCAGAAAAATTTCCTGTTTGAATGTAAAGCAAACCAATGTTCGATGAAAGATTTGCAAGTCGCTCATAGTTTTTAAGTTTTTTATAAATCTCCAGACTTTTCTCATAATTTTTTCTTGCCTCTATAATATTTCCCGAGTAAGTGTATGAAACACCTGTCTCAGAAAATATAAGTGCCTGAAGTTCAATATCTTCAATTTCCAGAGCAAATTCCAATGCAAGTTTAAGTTTCTTTTGTGCTTCTTCAACCTCACCATTATAATCATTCAGAATGGCAAGATTAACTAATGCTTTTATCAATTCTTTTTTGTTATTCTTTTTAAGAGCTAATTCATATCCGCTTTGATAGAGCTTTTTAGCTTCGTCGTATTTAGCGGATAATAATAGAATTGAACCTTTTGAAATAAAAACTTTTACATAGTCAGGTTTCTCTTGTGGATAGATAATCAAGCATGAATCAAGAAGAGTAATTGCTTTTTGATAATCACCACTTGCTCTGTAAGAATGAGAGAGTAAATAAAGCTGATGAAAATCTTTTTCATTTTCTAAAAGCTTAATAGCTTCAGAATATTTTCCTTTTTGATATGAAATGAATGCTTTGAGGTAATTCCCGAATTTGTTGTTGCTATCTTTTGATAATGATTCTTCGATCTCATTTAGTTTATCATTTGCAGCGGCAAGCCAAACCAATTCATCGTAGTAAGAATAAATTTTGGGAAAGTTAGTTAAATATTTTTTAAGAAGATTAAATGCTTCATCGAAATTTTGTTTTCTCTTCAATAATAAAGCTGCAGCAAAATCTTTTTCAAAATTATTATCAAGCTGTGAAATTGATGTTTCAATTTCATTATGATTTATATTATTTGAAGTGAGAGCGAAATATAAAGTATCAAATTCAGCAGAATGCGATTCGGAATTATTCGATTGATTCGCTTCTGAAGGAGCGAAACCAATTGTTAGAGCGAAAACCGCTGAAACAATTAGTACCACTGCTAACCAAATCTTTGCAGCATTTATGATATTCTTTATCAAACTTTTCATCACAGTTAAAAAGATTTAAGAAGTTTCTCGGCATCTTTATAATGACTTCCTTTATTATCAATTACTTTTCGTAAATGTTCTTTAGCAGAATTCTTATCATTTATAAGCAGATAAGCTTTGCCAATGTAGAAATGCGCATCGAGTTTTAAGTTTTGAAATCTTTCATTTTGATTAAGCTCGATTGATTTTTCAAAATGATTAATTCCTTTTAAAACATCTTCTTTATTAAAAGACTTGAACAAACCAAGAAAATCTTTTTCGGCTTTGTTGATATAAGTTAATCCCAGGATAAAATGAGTATAAAAAATAGATTCCTGATCGGGATTTTCTTTAAGGTCTTCATTTAAGAATTTTATAGCTTCTTCATAATTCTTATTGTCAAGTGCATCAAGTCCTCTCTGAAATAATTCACTTGTTCTTCCGCGTGTGTTATAAAAATCTCTGTCTTCAGCGAATTGAGTTTTAATATATTCGGGAGTAGTAACATCTGAATAGATAAATAATCCGACATAAATAACAAACAGAGCAACTACGGTTGAATAAGCAAAACGAAATGCTGATGATTTCTGTTTGAATATAATTTGAGTAATTGGTGTATATGATTTTTCAGTTTTGGTTGAAATAGATTTTGATATAAAATCATCAACATCAGCGTATTGAGCATTTAATTCCCGAAAAGTATTTTGACAAAGTTCACATTTTCTTAAGTGGTCTTCGATTTTTATCAGAAGAAAAGGAAGCACTTTATTGTAGTCCATTGAATTATTCTTGTAAAGTACATACTCACCCAAAAGCTCTTCATCAATATGTTCATTTCGTTGAAGAGAATTTTTAACAGCAGAGTAAGCTGCAATAATTTCCTTTGCCTCAGGATCTGAATCAGAAATTTCTTTAAGCCAGTTTAATTCCGATTCGCTTAACTGTTTCTTATCGAGTATTTCAATTATTTTTTCGATACCATTCATCACATTATAACCTTTTATTTCTCGTTAAACATTAGTAATGTCAATCAATAAAAAGTGACACTCTACTTCAGTTTATTTTTTATTTCCTCAATTGAGCGATAAAACATTTTTTTAACCGCAGCTTCATTTTTATCCAGCTTTTCAGCAATCTCATTAAACTTCAAATCTCCCCAGAATCTAAGCTTTAGAATTTCTTGTTTTTCTTCACTGAGTGTATCTATTTCTTTCAGAATTGCATTTACATCATACTGCTGATCTGTACCAATATTAACATCATCTGCAGTGATTGATTCTTTAAGTTGGGTTGTTCTTTTAAGATTTGATTGTTTATAAAATCGCACAAAAGTTAGAAATAGTACTCTTCTCAGCCAGTTCTCTATGTTTTCAATTTTCTGATATTGTTCAGCAAAAGCTATATAAACATTCGCTGTAAGATCATCAACATCATCCATATTAATAATTTTCTTTCCACGATATTTGGAAAGGAAATAAGAATGTGATATTTCGTGAATGTAGCCGGAAATCTTTGTAAAAGACGCAGCATTTCCTTCTTTTGCTGAAGCTAAAAGCGAGTCGAGTTCTGTTTTTGATAAATTTAAGAAGTCGATTTTTTCTCTCTCTAATTTGTCACTAATTGATTATTATTAACACTAAAATAAAAAACTTGAAAGAATATGGTAAAGATTTCAGTAATAATAATTTTTATTTGTTTAATAACAAATTCAGTTTCGGCTCAACCACAAATAAGAATTGAGCCAAGAAATGTTGTGTTTGAAAACATTTTTAACCGAATTGATTATGCTTTACTGATAAATCGGGGTAATCAACCATTGAGAGTTGATAGTTTAACTTCAGCAAATCCCTTTTACATAGTTAGCTTCGAGAACGGATTAGTGACACCGTTTTTTGTTAATCCAAATGATACAGTAAAAATAACAATTCTGCTTTCTAACTTTTATAACATAACAGTTAACGATACAGTTGATACACTTTGGTTTCATAGTAATGACCCGGAAAGTCCAAGAGATCTAAGAATAAAAATTGATTTCTTTGATGATGACGATCGCGGTATTTGTTCCGGAATAATTTCAGATGAGCAATCAAATCCATTAGCTGATACAAAAATTTATTTTCTTTATTGGGGAATTTATATTATTGATTCAACTTCAACAGATTCAAATGGTGCTTACTCATTTTTGTTACCCAAAGGGACTTATACCATTGCAGCAGAAAAGGAAGGTTATCAGACAATTTTTTATGGGAATACTTCAGACCCTTATTTCGCATACCCGATAACCATAGACTCAGGACAAACAGTAAATTTAAATCTTACTATGCCATACATTGGAAATACTGGTTATAAAATTTCTGGAAGTTTAGTTGATTCAGCCGGCGGTCAGCTTGTTAACAAAGGAGTTGTAGTTATAAGAAAAGGCACTCACACACCAACCTTGTTGAAGGGTAATGCTGCTTTAGCAGATTCCAATGTATTTGCCGGCTTTGTTAAATCGGATGGAAGTTATTCTATTACTGTTAAGGATACTGCTTACTATTTCGTTCAGGGGTTTTCAAATTACTATCTGCCATCTTTTTATAATGATGAAGGAAGACCGGCAATATATTGGCAGGATGCGGATTCAATTTTAATTAATCAGATTGTTTATGATAAAAATATAATTCTTGTCAGAGATTCATCTTACGGAGGCGGTAAAGCTGCAGGAAATTTAATTAGTCCCATATTCGAATCAGAAAACACTGATGGAATTTCCATACTTGCTAAATCATTAGACAATGGTGCTTTGTATTCTTACAATTTTGTAAAGCAGGACAAAAGCTTCAGCGTAAATAATTTGCCTTATGGAAGATACCAGCTCATAGCACAGAAAATCGGATTTCCAACCAGTCAGAGTGAGCCATTTGTAATAGATTCAATAAATCAAAGTATTAACGGTCTTTCTATAATTTTTAATACTTCCTCTGTTGAAGAAGAGGAATTAATTCCGGATAAATTTATTCTTTATCAAAACTATCCGAATCCATTTAATCCAAGTACCACAATCAGTTGGCAGTCTCCAGCAAGTGGCAGAGTTACAATCAAATTATTTGATATACTCGGAAAAGAAATTGAAACAATAGTTGATGGATATTATGAAGCCGGAAATCATTCTACATTCTACATTGTACATTCTACATTACCAAGTGGAGTATATTTTTATCAGCTAAGAATTGGGGATTCATTGACAGGTTCATTAAATGAACGGGCAGAAAAAAGTTTTGTTCAGACAAAGAAAATGTTACTGATTAAGTGATAATAAAACGCTGCCGGATAAAAAATAAATTTTATTGAATACTGAGGAGCTATTATGAAACCTATTAAAATTATTATGATTATCTTTTTCCTGATACCTAGTTTAAATAGTCAGACTCAATATTCGTGGCGATATTACACCACTGGTAACACTGGTATACAAGGCGATTATGTTGAGGCTATCTGGATTGATCACGACGGTAATCCGTATATTGCCGCTTATACTCCCGGATGGGAAGAGGGTGGATTTGCAAAATTAATTCAGGCTGAAAACAGATGGATAAATTATTCTAATGTTGATTATCCGGTAATCGGAAATATTAATGATGTTGGCGCATCGCGAATTAGTGATATTGACAAAGATGTAAATGGAATTTTATGGATGGCGCATTGGCGAGGCCTTCTTAAATTTAACCCCACAGTTGGTGGCAGTTCATTACAATTTTTTGGAGCGAGCAACTCACCACACCCCGGCGGTCGAACCAGCGAAATTGCAATAGCTCCCGACGGATCTTTATGGATGTCAGTTATTGCAGTAACTTGGGGAAACGGAGGACTTGTAAATTATAATCCCTCAACCAATGTATGGCGCTATTGGGGATATGGTAGCACTGCCAATAATTGGCCAAGTACAGTTGCATCATGTGATAATGTTTCAATTCAAGAGATACAAGGCGGTGGTTATTCCGTTTGGATTTCTGCAACAGGTAATGTTATTGTTTTTAACACGAATACCCAACAGTTTACTACCTATACTTTTAATTATAATCCCGGCGACCTTGTAAAATTACCTGGTCAAGATTGTGTTGATGCGCAGAATAATCTTTGGATGATAAGATTCAACTCAGTTTCTCCATTTTACTTCCTTGAGTATAAAACACAAAATGGACAGTGGATTACTCCACCCCAACCTCCAATACCATCTGTTCTGGACGATATATGGGCATTCAAAGCTTATGGAAATAATAAAGTATTATTGGTGGATGGTAGTAGCAATCTTTGGCATTTCAATGGAACTTCCTGGCAAAGTCTTGGTAACTGGAGACAAGGCGGTCATACTTATGAAATTGAAATTGATAATTATGGAAATATCTGGGTTGGCGGAATTGGAGGAGTTGCTAAACGGGATGTGCAAACAGGAAACTGGCAAAGGTATCGAGTAACTAATTCCTCTCAGATAGATTATTGGGTCAGAGACTTATCAATTGATAATCAAGGTAATGTTTGGATGACTGGAAATGCAGGACCTGGTGTAGGTGGATTTCAAAAATTTGATGGAGCTAGATGGATTGGGTTTAATAATGAAAATTATGGATTAGGATATCCATTTCCATTTCCAACAGATAACACCGATGCTATTTGCTTTCGTCCTTCAAATGGTACTGTAATTATCAATCCAATGTACGGTTATTTGCACTCCTGGAATGGAAGTAACTATACTTCTCTTAATTATCCTTTGGACATATCAAAGGGAATAGTTGAAGATTCTCAGAGCAGGTTATGGAGTTTAGGTAATTACTTTAACCTACATTACTATTCAAACAATACCTGGACATCTGTACCATTTAGTGGTTGGGGTGCAAATATACAGAAAGATCCGACTCGACCCGGAACTATCTGGGCTTGTTCCGGCAATCAGGTCCTCCGTACCGATGGATCTTATAGTTTTACAAGATATAACACAAGTTTTCCTGAACTTAATCCTCAAAGTGATTTGCTTACCACAGTTGCCCCTGATTTAAATGGCATTGCTTGGGTGGGAAGTAATAAAGGATTGTTCAAACTAAATGCTAATGACGGAACTTATCAGTTTTATTCACCATCAAACTCTCAAATTCCCGGTGATAACATTTCACCGCTGTTAGTTACTCCTGATGGAAGATTATGGTTTGCAAATTTTCAAAGCACAACAACTTCAACTTATGGATTATGCTGGTTTGATGGAACAAACTTTGGAATTTTTCCTCAGCAGCAAACCGGTGGACTTCCTCACGCACAGATTTATGATATAGAAGTAAAGAATATTCAAAATGGATATGAACTCTGGATAAGCTGTGCAAGTCGGGGTATTGCAGTTCTTACTGTTACAGGAACAATTATACCTGTAGAACTTAGTTCTTTCTCTGCTTCAGTTTTTGGGAATAAAGTTACACTTAACTGGTCAACTGTTACTGAAATTAATAATTCAGGATTTAATATTGAGCGCAGTATCATTCCAAATTCTAATGCAATGGGAGATCTGCTTTGGGAAAGCATAGGTTTTGTAAAAGGCAAGGGAACATCAACGGAAACGCATTCATATTCATTCATTGATAATGATTTGGATGTAGGAAAATATCAGTACAGGTTAAAACAGATTGATATGGATGGCAGCATTAAATATTACTATTTAACTGAAACTATAGAGATTATGTCCCCAGATAAATTTGAGCTTCATCAGAACTATCCAAATCCATTTAATCCTACAACAAAAATTAAATACAGTATTCCAAGTGTCATCCTGAGTTCATCGAAGGATGACGAAAGCGGTGTCACTCTTCGACTCCGTCAGCTGACGGATCAGAGTGACATTAAAGTTAC
>JAIMAZ010000145.1 GCA_023511695.1 Ignavibacterium sp. | reverse complement strand
CAAAACTGCTGGAAATAATGAGGTTAATTTCGATGCTTCAAAATATAATCTGCCAAGTGGAGTTTACTTTTATCAGTTAAGAGCTGGTTCATTTACACAAACAAAATCAATGTTATTGGAGAAATAGCTAATGAAGAAAATATTTTTCTGTATTCTGATTTTATTTTCAGTTTCATCTTATTCTCAGGATGAACTATCCAAAGGAAAGCCCGCCCCAAACTTTAAATTGGAAAATCTCGATGGTGGTTTTACAGAACTTTCTAAGGTAATTGGTAAAGGACCTGTGTTGTTAAATTTTTGGGCAACCTGGTGCAAACCTTGTATGGAAGAAATGACTGAGCTAAATAAAATTTATGAGGAACTCAAAGAAAAAGGATTTACTCTTCTTGCAATCTCAACGGATAATGAAAAGACAATCGCAAAAGTAAAACCACTTGTTAAATCGAAAGGATTCAATTTTACTGTATTGCTTGATAAGAATTCAGATGTTGCGAGAAAATATTACGCTCAACAAATTCCCTATTCAGTTCTTATTGATGCTGATGGAAAGATTGTTGAAGTACACATGGGTTATATGAAAGGCGATGAAAAAAAATTACGCGAGAAAATATTGGCTCTCTTAAAATAATCTAATCACAACTCAATATTGCAAAACAAATGTACAGAATAATTCTTCTATCCTCGCTGCTAATCATTACTTCAAATATTATTTTGTTTTCTCAATCAGAAGATGATTGGTTTATTCTTCCTGATGGATTGGGATTTCAAAATCATCTTGAATATTCTTTTAATGTTGAAAGCAAAAAAGAAATTTTTGAAAACTGGACAAATCTTGATTACATGAAAGGAGTTTTTTCTGCAGGAATTAGATTTGAAGCTTTTCAACCAAACGATCCCGATCCATCAATCAATCGCGGTAAAATTCGATACTCTGATATTGCTTACAAATATATTTCAGTCGATTTAGGAGATTTTGATAAAGGTGTTCGTCTTACTGCCGGAAATTTTTATACACTGTTCGGAAGAGGAATGATTCTTAAAAGTTATGAAGATAGAAACATAAGAATTGATAATAACTTAATCGGCTTTAAGGCTGAAGCACACTTCTATGATTTTTATTTGACTGCTTTGAGCGGTTCTGCTGCCAATTCTCAAAACATAAGAAAAGATGTTTTGCACGCCATTGACTTATCTTACAGAGGATTAAATTTCCTTAAAGCAGGAATAACTCACGCGGCAAATCTGCCAGAAGATGAGTCACTTTCCAAAACAAGTTTAACTTCGCTGCGGTTAGAACCATCTATCTGGAATTTAGATTTTTATTTTGAGCTTGCCATAAAACAAAATAACGATATTGAGAAGAATGTTTTTGAAGATAAAGAATCAATTGTTGGAAAAGGATTTTATGGCAATGCTAATATGTATTTAGGTCCCTTTGCATTTACAGGCGAATACAAGATTTATGATAATTTCGCATTTACTTCTAATGATGGAACTATCTTTTATAATACTCCACCATCGCTCAGAAAGGAATACACTTATCAATTACTCAACAGACATCCCTCGCCTCTGGATCAATCAAATGAACAAGGTTATCAGATTGAAATTAATTACACGCTTGATGAAGAAACAACTTTTCAAACCAGTTATGGACTAACCCAAACTCTTCCTGCAAGCTCGTACTTCCAGAGAATTAACAGATTTAATCTGCCGATTGTTACACAGTTCAAAGAATTTTTTGCACAAGCTTATCATTCTTGGAATGAAAATCTGAATACAACTCTTTCGTTCGGTTATAATGAAGAGCTTTCTTCTAACACAAAGAATATTACTCCGATATTAGAGAACAAGTTTTATTTCGATGATATTAACACAATTAAATTAATAATTGAACATCAGCACACTACCAACAGAATTACATCAGAGAAATATTATTCTGATGTTCTTTCAATCGAATATCTTCGTTCTCCATCGTTTAATGTAGGATGGGTTACAGAGGTTCAAACCAAGAAACCTGAAACCGACAGAATTGTTCGAAAAGTCTGGAGCTTTGTTCAGTTTGGTTATAAAATTTCATCTCACACAGATTTGAGTTTGTTGTTCGGTTCGAGACAAGCAGGGAACATTTGCATCGGCGGTGTTTGCAGATTTGAACCTGAATTCAGAGGCATTGAATTTAAAATGTTAACAAGACTTTGAGTTTCATCTAATAACAGAATAATTAATTATCATTAACATCTTTTGCTTTATTTTTCCGTTTCAAATTTTTATTGTTTAATGTTGATATGCGAAGAAAAGGAAGAAAGCAAAAAGAAGTCAGAATCTTACCAAATGTTTTTCACGGTAAACCGGAAATAATTTCAGAATCTGTTCAGAAATACTTCAAAAATAAAAACCCTTTTGTTCTTGAACTTGGCTGTGGAAATGGCGAATACACACTAGCACTTGCACAGAAATATCCTGATAAAAATTTTATCGGAGTTGATCTTAAAGGAAGCAGAATCTGGACAGGTGCAAAAAAAGCTTTAGAGCTTTCTGTAACCAATGCAGCATTTATAATAACCAAAGCTGACAGATTACATCTTATTTTTAATAATCCAATTGTTGAGGAAATCTGGATTCCATTTCCAAACCCATTTCCTTTAAGAAGAAGTATCAAGCAAAGGTTAGTTCACAAAAGATTTCTTGATGTGTACAGAAATATTTGTCTTCCTGAAGCAAAGATTCATCTCAAAACTGATGATGAAAATCTTTACAACTACGCAGTGAAAGTTATTGAAGATGAGAAATTGAATCTCGTTGCAGCAACTGAGGATCTTTATAAATCAGATTTTTATAAAGATGAACTGACAATTCAAACTAAATACGAACTGCAACATCTAAATGATGGCAAAACTATTAAATATGTGTGTTTTAAGTTTCAGTAAAATATTACCCTTAAATTTCAAGCACATCAGATTATTTTTATTGATATACAAACGATTTTTTATTTTTTAGTACTATAGCTTTATTTATTTTAGTTCTGATAAAATTGAATTTTGGATGGAGACAATATTATGTCAAGAAGAGATCAACAGAAATATCTCGATTATCTTAAAAGATGCGAGAAGAAATTCACTCCAAAAGAACTCGATGAATACAAAATGTTTGTAAAAAGGCATAAAGATGATGAGGATTTTGACTCTGTTTCTATGAGAAGACTTAAAGAACTTTATGATAAGTATTATACTGCTCCTGATAAATCAAAACTCGACGAACTTTTCAGAAAAAAAGAAGAATAATTTTAATGCTCAATTCATATCAGAGGTTATAGATGAACTTAAAAACTCTCAATCGGATCTTTGCAGTTATCGTTTTCTTAATTTCTTTCTGGCAATTTGCAGCTACTGTTCAACCTTCGGTTTCATTCTGGGATTGCGGTGAATTCATTGCTGCTTCATATTATCTTCAGGTTCCACATCCTCCGGGAACTCCATTCTTCTTAATCGTTGGAAATATCTTTTCAAAGATTCCATTTGTAGAAAACATCGGACTTAGAGTAAACTTTGTTTCTGTAATCTCAAGTGCACTTTCTGTATTGCTCCTATATTTAATTGCTGTAAAACTTATAAAGAATTACAAACAGAAAGATCCGGAAAATCTTTTTGAAGCACTTACAGTTTATGTATCTGCTGCAATTGGTGCATTAGCATTCTCATTCAGTGATACTTTCTGGTTTAACGGTGTAGAAGCTGAAGTTTATGCATTCAGTACTTTTCTTTTTGCAGCGGTAACTTATCTGATTATGAGATGGAACGAACGCGCAGATAATCCTGATGCTGAAAAATATATAATTATGATTGCTTATCTCGTTGGTCTTTCAACAGGTGTTCACCTGATGAGTGTGCTGGCTATTGTACCGGTTGTTATGATAATAATGTTCCGAAAATATGTCGATGATGAAGAAAATCTGAGAAAAACTGCTTACATATTTTTGCTTCATTCAGCAATAATATTACTACTGGCAGTTTTCTGGTGGGCTGGAGAAACATCAACTACACCGCCTTCACCGGAACAATATCAGGCATTCGATTCTAAGTTTAAAATATTTATACTTGGCGTCAGTGCATTGATAATGGGCATCTATTATAAGAAAGTTTTTACCAGAAATTCTTTTTATATGCCTTTGATGATTGGTGGAATTGCACTTGCAGCAACTTATCCCGGAATAGTTAAATATTTCCCTGCTCTATTAACTGCTGTTGGTGGTGAAAACATTACTATTGAAATAATAGTTGTTCTTATAACTTTTGCCGTACTTGGTTACTTTGTTCATTATGCTGTTAAGAATAATAAACCAACTATTCATCTTATTGTGATGTCTGCCATTTTCATTCTTCTTGGATTTACAACATTTGCAATGGTAATTATTCGTTCAAATCAGAATCCACCAATGAATGAGAATGAACCAAATACATTTCCTAAACTGGAGAAGTATCTCAATCGTGAACAATATGGTGACTTCCCTACTTTCAAACGACGCTTCAGTGCTGAACCACATCAGCAAGGTATTTACACAAATTATTCTTCTGATCTCGATTTTCTCTACACATATCAGATGAATCATATGATGACCAGATATTGGTTATGGAATTTTGCCGGAAGAGAAGGTTGGGTTCAGGATCAAGGCGCTAACATAGCTCCATTCAACGGTATTGGAAATGCATTTGGTAAACTTCTCGGAATTAAATTTGGCGGCGATGTGAAAGATTCTCTCTTTGGAATTCCTTTTCTGATTGGCTTGCTTGGAATTTATTTTCATTTCAGGAAAGATTGGAAGATGGCTTCTGCATTTATGATTATGTTTATTCTGATGGGTTATCTTACAGCCTTCTATCAAAATCAGCAGCAGCCACAACCAAGAGAAAGAGATTACTTTTATGTTGGTGCGTTTTTCGTTTTTGCAATCTGGATTTCAGTTGGTATTCACGGTTTGATTGAACTCGCAATTGAAAAGATTAAGAAACCATCTTTTAAACAAGCCACCGTTGTTGCAATTATGGTTTTCGGAATTGTGCTGATACCCGTTAAAATGTTCAGTGCAAATTATTTCACACACGATAGATCACGAAACTGGGTTCCTTGGGATTATTCATACAACTTACTTCAATCCTGCGCGCCAAATTCAGTTCTGTTTACTAATGGTGATAATGATACTTTCCCTCTTTGGTATTTACAGGATGTTGAAGGTGTAAGAAGAGATGTTAAAATAGTTAATCTTAGTTTACTGAACACTGACTGGTATATTCGTCAGATGAAGAATAATGATCCTTACGGCGTAGGAACAGTCAGAATAAGATTTTCTGATGAGCAGATAAATGAATTAAGACCAATGCAATGGAGTGCGAGACAACTTTCGATTCCAATTCCTGGTTCAAATTCCACTCAGGGAATTTCGAATGATTTTGTGCATAAATATGGAATTAAAGATTCAACTGTTCTGAAAGAAGGAAAAGTAACCTGGACAATGCAGCCAACTTTAAATTTCGGAAATGTTACAGGCATTCGTGTTCAGGATATAATGGTAAGAGAAATTGTAGAAGCCAATAATTGGGAGCGTCCGATTTATTTTGCTGTTACTTGCTCAGATGATAGTAAAATTGGTTTGCACGACTATCTGAGAATGGAAGGAATGGCATTCAGACTTGTTCCGGAAAAACGCTCCGCAACTGTTGAATTTGTTGAGCCGGATATTCTTGCAGCTCAGTTGAAAGAAAATCCAGGTTACAGCAAAGATTATCAGCCGGGATTCAAATTCAGAGGATTGAATGATTCTACAATTTTCCTCGATGATAATCATAAGAGAATGATTCAGAATTATCGAAATGCATTTATACGAATGACTCTTTACTACCTCAGCAAAGGTCAGAATGATCTTGCAGTAAAAACACTTGATGATATGGAACAGAAAATGCCAAAAAAACTTATTCCGATGGAAATGGGATTATTGTTCGAACTTGGAAATCTTTACGCAAGAGCCGGTGCAACGGAACAGTATAATAAACTTGCTGAAGAAGTTGAATTGATGGCACTGAAGAAGCTTGACGAGAATCCATCTGATGCTCAATCGTTTTATAATCCATATCGTATTCTGATGGAGATTTACGAAACACAACAGCGAAATGACAAGCTCTATGAACTCTGGAAACGCATAGAAGCTTTATATCCTAATGACCCTAATGTTAAATCAAATGTTGAAAGGTACAGAATGCTGATTCAGAATAAAGATACTTCGCAAACAAAGTGAAATCATTTTATGGCTGCAGAATAAGTAATAAAAACTTTTTTGCAGCCATTTTCATTTTAAATTACTTCTATGAAAATACTAATATTAGCTTTATCCGGAATTGGTGATGCGCTGATGTTTACTCCTGCTTTAAGGTTGCTAAAGCAAGAACTTCCGCAATCTGATATTGATGTAATGGTAATGTTTGGCGGAGCTAAGGAGATTTTCAAAAACAATCCTCATATCAGCAAAGTAATTCATTTCAATTTTCTTAAAGAAGGGGCAATTAAGTCTCTGAAGTTTATTCTCTCACTAAGAGGAAAATACGATGTAACAATTAATGTTTATCCTTCGAACAGAAAAGAATATAATCTTATTTCATTTCTGATTGGCGCAAAGAAAAGAGTTGCAGCTAAGTATCTTCGGATGAATGCTGAAAATCTCGGCTGGTTGAACAATGTAACAGTAGAAGAAAATGATTTAACTCATAATGTTCAGACTAATATCAGAATGGTTGAAAAGCTGATTGGAAAGGACACAAATGTTAAATCTGACAATGAACTTAAACTTCAGATTTTCTTTAGCGATGATGATTTAGCTTTTGCACAGAATTATCTCAGTGAAAAAAACATTTCGGAAAAAGATTTTGTAATTGGATTTCATCCTGGCTGTGCAACATTAAAGAATCACATTAAACGGAGATGGGAACCAGTAAAATTTTCACAACTTGCAAATAAACTTATTGAAAAACATTCAGCAAAGATTTTGATATTTGGCGGACCGGAAGAATCAGAATTAAAACAAGAAGTAAGAAAAAATATTGCATCTGAAAATGTTATAGTTGTAGAGACAGAAACACTCCTGCAATCATCAGCCATTATGAAGAGATGTAATTTATTTGTTACAAATGATTCTGCATTGATGCACATTGCTTCATCATTACAGTTACCTGTAGTTGCTATAATAGGACCAACGAACAAAAATTATATTCATCCATGGCAAACCAGATATAAAATTGCTTCATTAAATCTTGAATGCTCACCTTGTTTTTTCTATTCACCAAAACCATTAACCTGTAAGCGTGATGATGTAAAGTTCAAATGCATTAAAGAACTTAATGTTGATTTAGTTTTCAATACTGTTAATCAATTTATGAAAGAGCTTGATTATGTC
>JAIMAZ010000144.1 GCA_023511695.1 Ignavibacterium sp. | reverse complement strand
ATAAAAATTATGCTTAAAAAAATTTTATTCTCGTTTCTGATTGTTTCAATATCATTCTCTCAATCTCTTTCCTCAAAGATTAACAAGGTTATCAACAACAAATTTTTTGATACTTGTTTAGTGGCAATTCAGATTGAAGATTTAACCTCTGATAGAACTCTCTTCAAAAGGAATGAAAAGATGCTACTTAGGCCAGCATCAAATATGAAAATTTTAACTAGTGCTGCAGGCCTTATCTATCTCGGTGAAGATTATCAGTTCACAACAAATCTTTATTACGATGGCTATATTTCAAATGATACATTATTCGGAAATATTTTTGTAGAAGGCGGTTGCGACCCTGATTTCACAACGCAGGATTTTTATGAATTTGTAAAAGCACTAAATAACCTAAACATAAAAGTAATTACCGGAAATCTTTATGCTGATATATCATTTAAAGATTCATTGTATTGGGGAAAAGGATGGATGTGGGATGATGATCCTTCTTCTGATGCACCGAGACTTAGCGCTCTAAATCTTAATGACAATTGTGTCGAATTATTTTTTACCAATGGCCAAATTAAGGTTTCTCCTCAAACAAAATTTGTTGACTTACTGATTTATGACAACGATACTTCATTTACAGTCGATCGAGATTGGCTGAATAACACTAACAAAATTATTATTCGAGGAAAACCAGAAGGTAATGCTTACTTCAAAGTTAATATCACAAATCCTGAAAAATATTTTTTAACTGTCTTCAGAGAAGTTCTTGATTCAAACAATATAAAATTTTTGGGTGAGAACGATTTAAAGAATATTCCTGCTGATGTTTTCTATATTACCTCAGTAAATAAAAAATATTCGGATGTGATTGTTAATCTTAATAAAAATAGCGATAACCTTAGTGCTGAAATGACACTCTACGCAATTGCTGAAAAATATTCCGGAAGACCTGCAACTGCAGAAAGCGGAATTAAAATTATTAACCAATTAATTGACTCAATCGGATTTCAATCAAGTAATTATCGAATTGTTGATGGCTCTGGCGTTTCACATTATAATGTTGTGAGTGCAGAACTTCTTTCTGGATTGTTAAAATATTTTTATAAAAACTATCCTGAAAAATTCCTTGCATTATATGATTCATTCCCAATTGCTGGTGTTGACGGAACTCTGGAAAACAGAATGAAAGAGTCAAAAGCATATAACAATGTGCACGCTAAAACCGGAACACTCACCGGAGTAAGCTGTATCTCCGGTTATGTTACAACAAAGAAAAATCATACACTCGCATTTTCAATTATGATGCAGAATTTTGTTGGTTCTGCAAAAAGAGTCAGAGATTTTCAGGATAAAATTTTAGAGCTTTTAGCTGAGACAAAATAATTCTTTTTGTAACAAGGTTTCACAGATTTGCGTAAGGTGATTTAATTAATCAAATTTATTTGGCGAAACAAAAAATTAAATATCAACTATGAATAAATCTTACAAAGAATTTTTAATTACAGCCGAACCTTTAAACATTGAAATTCTTTCTTCAGTTCTTTGGGAATTGAACATTGATGGAATAAGCGAAGAAATAAATTGCATAAAAGTTTTTACACACGATCAATCAATCAACGAATCTATTATCAATGATGCTCTTGAACAACTGAAGAAAAATAATCTCATTAGAAATTATGAAGTTCAGGAAAATGTTTTTTATGAAAAAAACTGGAATGAAGAATGGGAGAAAAGCAGGGAAGTGATTCATATTACTGAAAGGATAATTATCAAACCTACCTTTAAGCAATATGAGCCGAAGCAAAATGAAATTGCAATTACACTCGATCCCAAAATGTCTTTCGGAACTGGAGAACATCCTACAACAAAAATTTGTATCAGCTTTCTTGAAGAATATGTGAAATCCGGAATGAAAGTGCTTGATGTCGGTTCGGGTACGGCAATACTAAGTATTGTAGCAGCAAAACTTGGCGCTTCGAAAGTAATTGCTTTTGATATTGATGAATGGTCGCTTGCCAATGGTGCTGAAAATATTAAACTCAACCAGGTTGATAACATTGTTGAAGTGAGAATGTGTGAACTGAATGATATTCAAGAAGATAATTTTGATTTAATTGTTGCCAACATTCAGAAAAATATTTTGATTGAATTAGCTGATGGAATAAAATCAAGAGTTAAATCAGGTGGAACTATTATTCTTTCCGGTTTACTCGAATCTGATGAAGAAGAAATTATCAATAAATATTCTTCACTAGGTTTTAGTAAAATTGATTTCATGAAAATAAGTGAATGGATTGGAATTGTTTTTACGAAATTGTAATCTATTGAATGCTTTCTCTATTTGTAGAAGGGCTGACTAAAAAGTTCTTTGTGGTTTGTAATGCCTGGGTGACTTTGTGGCTTTTGTTTTGAATTCTGTTTGTAAAAGCTATTTTATTTGTCACAATGACACAAAGGCCCGAAGAAAATTTACTTTTTAGTCAGCCCCTTAGGTTAGTAAAATAAAAAATTATTTCTTATAAATTATTTTACCATCAAAGACAGTCATTTCAACCTGAACATCTTTTATTTTTACCGGATCAATTGTAAGTATATCATCACTAAGCACAATCAAGTCAGCTAGTTTTCCGACTTCAATGCTTCCTTTAATGTTTTCTTCGTAAGCAGCATAAGCTGAATTTATAGTGTAACACTTAATTGCATCCTCGATAGAAATTTTTTGTTCAGGTATCCAGCCATCCGGATTTTTATCATCAAGTGTTCTTCGTGTTACTGCTGCATAAAGACCAAGTAATGGATTTAGCGGTGCAACATACCAGTCAGTACCAAAACATAATTTCACACCAGCTTCGAGAAATGATTTAAATGGATAAGTATATTTTATTCTTTCCGGACCGATTCTTTTTTCGGCCCAAACACCATCATCAATACAATGATAAGGTTGTGCTGATGCAATTACACCGAGTTCAGCAAATCGTGGTATATCCTTAAATCTTACATGTTGTGCATGCTCAATTCTGAATCTTCTATCCCATTTGGGATTTGTCTTTACAATCTTCTCAAACAAATCAAGCATATAAGAATTTGCTCTATCACCAATTGCATGAACCGAAAGCTGCAAACCATTTTTATCAGCATCAAGACACCATTTTTCCATACTGCCATCAGTTATTATATCCATTGGCAAACCATAAGTGGTTGTATCCTGATTATACTTTTCAAAAAACCATGCAGTACTTGATCCGAGCGAGCCATCAGCAAAAGCTTTAAGTGAGCCCATTTTAATAAGTTCATCTCCATAACCGGCTTTAATATTTTTTTCAACGAGTGATTTGTAATCAGCAATTGGCCAGCGTGTATAAATTCTGCAAGTTAATTTTCCTTCAGCTTTAGCTCGTTCAAAAGCTTTTAATGCATCAGCAAATGTAATATCGTGAACACTTGTAATTCCCAATTTCTTTGCTTCCTCAAGCGCAGCGAGCAACGCTTCGTAATTCTCTTCTTCAGTAGGTTCGGGAATAATTCTGTAAATGAGATTCATTGCATTATCTTTCAGAACGCCTGTTGGCTCATCTGTAAGTGGATCTTTTACGATCAAACCTCCTTCAGGAGTTTCAGTATCTTTTGTAATTCCAGCCATCTTCAATGCAAGTGAATTTGCAACTCCCATATGACCATCAAGTCTTTCAACAAAAACCGGTTGATCAGGAACAACTTCATCAATCATTTCTTTAGTTGGTAAATCTTTTACTTCCCAGTTTTCATGATTCCAGTAACCTCCTGTTATCCATTTACCCGGATGTTTTGATGCATATTCTTTTAAAATACTTTTAAATTCATTAGTTGAGGTTGCCGGTCTGAGATCAATACCAAGCAGATAAAAACCACCGGAAACAAAATGAACATGATTATCAATGAATCCGGGAAGCATTAATTTTCCGTTCAAATCAATTACTTCAGTGGAGCTATTAATTAATTTTTTCGCTTCGCTTGTAGAACCGACAAAAATTATTTTATTATTCTGTGTAACTACAGCTTCGGCAAATGGTTGTATATCATTTACCGTATAAACTTTACCGTTGATAAAAGCTTTTTTCATCTCTTGTCCCTGCATATTTATGGATAATAAGAAGACAATTAGTGGAATTGTTAAGTATCTCATCAATTATACCTCATAATTTTGTTTGAAAATATAATAAAGAATTTGATTTATTATTAGTTGAGGACTGTTATCACAAATCAGATGATGGGAATTAAATTATTTTACTTATCTTTGTTCAGAGAATTAAGTGATTTTACTTTTCCGAAGTAATTTCGGTCATTGAACATTTGACGATGTTCTGATTTCAAAAGCAAAATTTCCAGCCAGAAACACTTTTTAGTTATTCTTGCCTACTTAATCTTCACAAAAATTAATTTGAATCCATACAGAAATCTTTCTGCTTTGTGATTCTGATTTTAAAAAAATTTATGAAAGATGTTAATGAAAACTTTCGAAGAGCTCGGATTAGAGCATAGTATAGTTACTGCTATAAAAGAACTGGGATTTCAGAACCCTATGTCTGTTCAGGAAAAAGTAATTCCTGTATTACTTGAGAATAATGAAACCGATGTTATTGCATTGGCTCAAACCGGTACCGGTAAAACTGCTGCTTATGGTTTACCAATTATTCAGAATGTAAATACAAAAAAATCACACACACAATTTTTAATTCTCTCTCCAACAAGAGAACTTTGTCTTCAGATTGCAGATGATTTATCTGATTTCGCTAAATACAAAAACGATGTAAAAATTGCTGCAGTATTCGGCGGTTCAAGTATTGAAAGACAGATTCAATTAATAAGAAACGGCGCACATATTATTTCTGCAACTCCTGGTCGTTTACTCGATTTAGTAAAAAGGAAAGAAGTTGACTTATCAAAGATTACAGCAGTAGTTCTTGATGAAGCTGATGAAATGCTGAATATGGGTTTCAGAGATGATCTCGAAGCAATTCTCAAATCAACTCCGGATGCAAAGAATACTTTACTCTTTTCAGCAACGATGTCATCAGATATAAGAGCAATTGCAAATAAATTTATGTTTGAACCGGTTGAGATAACCATCGGTAAAAAAAATGTCGGTGCTGAAAATATTAAGCATATTTGCTACACAGTGAACGCAAAAGATCGTTATCTGAGTCTGAAAAGAATCGTTGATTTCCATCCGGAGATTTACGGAATTATTTTTTGCAGAACAAAAAGAGAAACACAGGAAGTTGCCGATCTTTTAATGAAAGATGGTTATAATGCTGAAGCTTTGCACGGTGATTTATCTCAGGCACAAAGAGAAGCAGTGATGAATAAATTCAGACATAAAAATGTTCGTCTTTTAATTGCCACTGATGTTGCTGCAAGAGGTCTTGATGTTAATAATCTTACTCATGTGATAAACTACAATCTTCCGGATGAATTGGAAGTTTATACTCACCGCAGCGGAAGAACTGGCAGAGCAGGTAAGGCCGGAACATCAATTGTGATTACCAACTTAAAAGAAAAATCAAAACTTCGTACTATTGAAAATCAAACGAACAAAAAATTTGAACATAAGCAGGTTCCAACCGGCGATGAAATTTTTGCTAAACAATTATTCCATCTCGTAGATCGTGTTGAAAAAGTTGAAGTTGACGATTCAAAAATTGAATCCTTTCTGCCGGACATTATGAAAAAACTTGATTGGCTTGATAGAGAAGAATTGATCAAAAAATTTGTTTCGGTTGAGTTTAATAGATTTTTAAGCTATTACAACAACCTGAAGGATGTTGAAACTCCCGTTGAATCATTGAAATTCAAATCGAATAAAAGTTCGAATTATAATTTCACAAGATTTTTTATAAATCTCGGAATGCTTGATAGTCTGAAACCAAAAACATTGATAGATATGATAAATGAATTTACCGGTACAAACGATATTGAAATTGGAGATATAGAAATCCTTAAAACATTTTCATTCTTTGATATTGATTCTGATTATGCTGATAAAATTATATTTGCATTCAAGAATAAATATTCCGGTAAAAGAAAAATCTCAGTTGAAATTTCTGAAGGCAGGAATAAAAACAAAACTAAAAATTCATTCAGGAAAAAAGATAATAATTCTAGAAAAGATTTTGGAAACAGAGAATTCAGAAAACCTAAAAAGTCTTTTAGTCATTATTAGTCATCAATCGTAGAGCAGACTTTAGTCTGCTAAGACTATGGATTTTAATGTTTGGGATATAAAGTTGAAGAGTAAATAAATTGTCAGTCTTAACAAACCTGTTTATTTCAGGATGGCTTAAGACTGACAAATTTTATCTTTTATGACAGCCAATATTTTTTTATTTCATCAGCACAATTTTTTTAGTCTCACTAAAATTACCTGCAGATAAACTAATCAGATAAACACCACTTGTAAGATTAAATTTAGTCGCATCAAAATCTATTTCATAAACACCGGCTTCGCGATTGTCATCAACAAGAGTAGCAATAAAATTCCCAAGCAAATCATAAATTTTTAATGTTTGATGACTGCTGATTGGAGATTGCCAACTGATTTTTGTACTTGGGTTAAAAGGATTTGGATAATTCTGATAAAGAATAAAATCCTTTACTTCAACAAAATTATCTTTAACAGAAATTGGTGAATCATAAATTGTTATTGAAAATTTTCTACCAAAGTTCCACTGATCTGCGTCAGTAGGATTTCCATCACCATTCACACTATTAACAACGGAATAAATCGTATCAACTAAAGCAGAATCAGGCGCAGTATAAACAAAACGCCAGAAGATTGTATCGCCTGTAAAATTCAGTGGTTGAGTTTGAGTCAATTGAGTATCGCCCTGAACATATTCTAATCTTTGAGTAAGCGAATCAATGGGAAAAACTTTTCCGAACAATGTTGCTAAATTAAATCCACCTTGAACAGCAGGTCCGCCAGTGAGATAAAGTTTATATTCAACTGTATTTCCTAACACAACAGAATCCGGTCCTTCAATCCATGCAAACACTGAATCAGTCTTTTCAAAATTGTGACAGATACATCCGAGTGCGCCATCTTTTTCTGTCAAACCAACTATTCCTGTTGGATATTGTACCTTAAAAGCATAAACAATAATTGAAAGAAAAGTAAAAACCAGTAATATATTATATTTAATTTTATTCATTGTTTTTGCTTCCTTAGTTTAATTGTTTGACTAATCATTATTTTACCAGTAACATCTTTCTGCTTGCAGAAAAACTTCCAACAGTCAGTTTATACAAATAAAGTCCGCTTGATAGCTCAGGTCGGGAGACCTGAGCTGCGTTGAATTCTGCTTTATAACTTCCTGCTTCCCGAAATTCATCTACTAAAATTGCTACTTCATTTCCAAGTAAATCATATACTTTTAATGTTTGATGACTGCCAACTGGCGACTGCCAACTGATCT
>JAIMAZ010000015.1 GCA_023511695.1 Ignavibacterium sp. | reverse complement strand
GCAACATCTTTCGGATTGAAAGCAATTGCGGTATAGAAATAAGTAAAGAAAATAATCATCAAAGCATAAATTATCGAGTAAACAGCCGATTCATAATGAAATAAATTATTAATTGACTGTAGAAATTCATTATCCGGAAAAAACGATAAAACAGTATTCGGAATAAACATTATTGCCTGAGCAAAAATTATAGGCATAACTCCAGCTGTGTTAACTCTTAATGGAATATATTGAGTAACGCCACCATAAATTTTTCTACCAACAACTCGTTTAGCGTATTGAACCGGAATTCGTCTTGTACCTTGTGTAACAAGTACAACTCCGGCAATAATTAAAAACATAAATGCAAAGATTATGATCTCAACTATAATTGATCTTTGTCCTGCCTGAATAAGTCTGTATTCATCAAGCAATGCAAAAGGAAATCTTGCAATAATTCCTATAAAGATTATAAGAGAAATTCCATTGCCGATACCTTTTTCAGTTATTTGCTCACCCATCCACATCATAAATATTGTTCCTGAAGTCATAATGACTATCGTGGATAATACCCAAGCAACACCTCTTACCGGATCAGGAACAATTGGCATTCCATTAACTTCAAGATTTAATAATCTTACCGTAACACCCCAGGCTTGCATTGCAGAAATAAGAACAGTTCCATAGCGTGTAAGCTGAGTAATTTTTTTTCTGCCTTCTTCACCTTCCTGCTGTAATTTCTGAAAATAGGGAACAACTGCACCAAGCAATTGAAGAATAATTGATGCAGAGATATAAGGCATAATTCCTAAAGCAAAAATCGCAGCATTACTGAATGCACCGCCAACGAATAAATCATAAAGTCCAAACAAACTATCAGATGACTGATTCTTCATGCTTTCAGTAAGCAATGCAGCATCAACACCCGGAGTTGTAAGATGCGAGCCAAGTCTAACAATAAATAAAAGAACTAAGGTATAAATTATTCTTTGCCTGAGTTCGTGAATTTTGAAGATATTTCTGAAAGTATCAGTAAATTTTGACATTTGGTCCCGTATTAAACTTTAGTGATTGAACCACCAGCAGCTTCAATTTTCTGCTGAGCTGATTTACTAAATGCATTCGCCTGAACTGAAAGTTTTGCTTTAAGTTCACCTTTGCCAAGAATTTTAACAGGTTTATTTAATGATGATATTAAACCAAACTTTTTGAGATCTTCTAAAGTTAAAGTTTTATTATCAAGTGCATTTTCATTTGCAATGCGCTGAAGGCCGTTAAGATTAACAACCTGATATTCGGTTTTAAAGATATTAGTAAAACCAAATTTAGGAATTCTTCTTTGCAAAGGCATTTGACCACCTTCAAACCATGCTCTGAACTTAGCACCGGAGCGTGATTTCTGTCCATTCATTCCGCGTGTTGCCTGTCCGCCATGACCAGAACCTTCACCACGAGCTACTCTTTTCCTGTTCTTCTTTGCACCTTTTGCATATTTAAGATTGCTAAGTATATCCATAATTATTTCCCGCTTATTCTTTTACTTCTTCTACTTTAACTAAATGACTAACTTTTCTAATCATTCCTCTTATCTGAGGAGTATCGTTATGAACTTTTGAATAGTTAGGTCTTCCCAATCCCAGAGCTTTGATAGTTCTTTTCTGGTCTTCAGGACGATCAATTATACTTCTGATTTGTGTAACTTTTATTTTCGACATTTTATCCTCAGTTAGAAACAAATAATTCTTTAACAGTTACGCCTCTTTTAGTTGCCATTTTTCTTGCATCTATCTGTTGTGTAAGTGCATTAAGAGTTGCTTTAACCTGATTATGTGGATTACTTGAACCGAGTGATTTAGTTAATACATCACTAATACCAGCAGCTTCAAGTACAGCTCTGACTCCACCGCCTGCAATAAGTCCTGTTCCGGGTGAAGCAGGTTTAAGAAGAACTTTACCTGCACCATATTTTCCGATAATCTCGTGAGCAACTGTTCCTTTTATAATTGGAACCTGAACAAGATTTTTCTTTGCATCGTCAACACCTTTAGAAATTGCATCTGTTACTTCATTCGCTTTGCCCAGGCCAACGCCAACAATACCATTTCCATTTCCAACAACAACAATAGCGTTAAAGCTAAATCTTCTACCACCTTTTACAACTTTAGCAACTCTGTTGATGTGAACGACCTTTTCTTTTAATCCTTCAACATCTGTAGGCTTTGCAACTTTATATTTATTCTCCACTTTTCACTCTGCTTATTTATTAGTTAAACAAAAATTTTTCCTTTGGCTGCCGGGAGAGGATTCGAACCTCTACATACGGCTCCAAAGGCCGCTGTCCTACCATTAGACGACCCGGCAAGATTTAAAATTGTAATCCACCTTCTCGAGCTCCATCAGCAACAGCTTTTATTCTACCGTGATAACGAAAACCGTTTCTATCGAAAACCACTGTTGTGATGTTATTTTCCAATGCTTTCTTAGCTATCAGAGTTCCAACGAGCTTACTTTTAGAAATCTTGCCGGAAGTTTTCTTTACTTCATCAAGAATTTCTTTTGATAAGCTTGATGCAGCAACGAGAGTTTTTCCAGTAGTATCATCAATTATCTGTGCATAAATCTGATTCAAACTACGGTAAACTGATAATCTTGGCCTCTCAGGAGTTCCAAAAATTTTCTTTCGAACTCTGATTTTTATTTTTTCTCTTTTTTTAGTGTCTTTCTTAAACATTATAATCTCCTAATCTCTTATTTACCAGCTGTCTTTCCGGCTTTTCTTAAAATTTGTTCGTTGGAATATTTAATTCCTTTGCCTTTGTAAGGTTCTGGTTTTCTGAATGATCTTATTTTTGAAGCAACCTGACCAACAAGCTGTTTATCAATTCCGGAAACTATTATTTGAGTTGGTGTTGGTGTTTCTAATTTAATTCCTGCCGGAGGAATAAAATAAATCGGATGCGAATAACCTATAGTAACTAAAAGATTAGTTCCTTTCAATTCAGCTTTATAACCAACTCCTACAATATCTAAAACTTTTTTATAACCTTCAGAAACTCCATTGATCATATTCTGAATTAATGCTCTTGTGAGTCCGTGAAGAGCACGATTTTCTTTCTGATCATCTGGTCTTTTAACTTCAATGACATTGTTTTCCATTTTAACAATAATATTCGGATGAACAGTTGTCTGAAGTTCGCCTTGCGGACCTTTTACTTTAACAACCTGACCGTTTACAGTAACTGTAACACCAGCCGGAATTTCTATTGGTTTTCTACCTATTCTTGACACTTTTTAATCTCCAACTAAAATTTTACCAAATATAACAGATTACTTCGCCACCAAGTGACTTGCTTCTTGCTTGTTTATCAGTAAGTAATCCTTTTGATGTTGAGATAACAGCAGTACCAAGGCCGTTTAAAACTCTTGGAAGCTGCTCTGCAGGTTTATAAATTCTCAAACCTGGTTTGCTTACTCGTTTAAGTCCGGATATTGCCGGAATGCCACCACGATATTTTAATTGAACACGAATAATGTTTTGCTTCTTATCTTCAATAATTGTGTAATCGTGAATATACTTTTCGTTTTTCAAAATCTCAGCAATCTGAATTTTCATTTTCGATGCAGGAATATCAACTCGAAGCAATTTAGCTTTTGAAGCATTTCTAATTCTTGTTAAAAAATCTGCAATCGGATCTGTAACTGACATTTAATAACTCCTTTTTTACCAACTTGACTTTTTTAATCCGGGAATTTCACCTCTGAGAGCCATTTCTCTGAGGACTAATCTTGATACACCAAACTTTCTGTAATAAGCTCTTGCACGACCAGTAAACATACATCTGTTTTTTAATCTGGTAACAGATGAATTTCTGGGAAGCTTTTGTAAAGCTTCGTAGTCACCTTTTTCTTTTAACTCTTCACGAAGTTTTTTGTATTTCTCGTAAAGTTTTCTTCTTTTTTCGTCTCTAACAATTGAACTTAATCTTGCCATTTATTATTTCCTTTTTAAGCTTGGTTAACTTCTTTTTTTCTAAATGGAAATCCGAAACCTTTAAGCAGTTCATAAGCTTCATTATCGGTTTCTGCTGTTGTTACTATTGTAACATCCATACCAACAATTCTACTTACCTTATCAACATTAATTTCCGGAAAAATAATTTGCTCTTTAATACCTAAGGTATAATTGCCTCTGCCATCAAAAGATTTATCGGATAATCCTCTAAAGTCTCTTACTCTCGGTAGTGCAATGTTTATCAGTCTATCAAGAAACTCATACATTTTCTCACGTCTTAAAGTTACGGTTGCACCGATATTCATTCCGGCACGAAGCTTAAAGTTCGAAATAGCTTTTTTAGCTTTTCTGATGCTTGCTTTCTGACCTGTAATTGCTTCAAGTTCTTTAACTGCTTCTTCAAGAATTTTAGGATCAGAAACTGCTGCACCAAGTCCCATATTAACTACAACTTTAGAAATCTTCGGAACCTGCATTACATTTTTGTAATTGAAAGTTTTCATTAGTTCAGGTGCAACTACATTTTTATAATGTTCGGCAAGTCTGCATCTGATTTTAATTTCTTTAGCTGCTGAAACCGGAGCTTCAGATTTTGGAGCAGCTTTTTGTTTCGTTTGCTTATCAGTCTGTTTTGTTTTCTTGTCAGCCATTTATCTAAAACCCTAAAATTATATTATTATAACATCTCACCGGAAGCTTTGCTAACACGAGCAACTTTTTTCTTTCCGGTTTTTTCATCCAGAATAATTTTAGCACCTATTCTAGTTGGTTCATTTGTTTTTGGATCAATGATCATAACATTTGAAATATGAATTGGTGCTTCCTTTTCAAGAATTCCGCCCTGTGGATTTCTTTGTGAAGGTTTTGTATGTCTCTTTCTCAAATTAATGCCTTCAACAATTACGCGGGATTCTTTCGGGAATACTTTTAACACCTTTCCGGTTTTACCTCTATCGTTACCGGCAATAACCATTACTGTATCGTTTTTCTTTATTTTCATTCTCATATATCCTTATAAAACTTCAGGAGCCAATGATACAATTTTTGTGAACTGTTTTTCTCTCAATTCACGGGCAACTGGACCAAAAATACGGGTTCCTCTTGGTTCGCCCTGATTATTGATAAGAACTGCTGCATTTTCATCAAAACGGATATAAGTGCCATCTTTTCTTCGTACTTCTTTTTTTGTACGAACAACTACCGCTCTTGAAACTTCGCCTTTTTTAACAGCACCATTAGGGATAGCTGATTTAACTGATACAACAATAGTATCACCAACGGAAGCATATCTTCTGTTACTTCCTCCGAGCACTCTGATGCAACGAACTCTTTTGGCTCCGGAATTATCAGCTACTACAAGATTAGTTTCTTCTTGAATCATTTTTTCTAAAACTCCTTACTTGGCTTTTTCAACAATTTCTACTAAACGCCATCTTTTTCTTTTGCTAAGAGGACGTGTTTCCATGATTTTAACTTTATCACCAACTGAGCATTGTCTTTTTTCATCGTGAGCCATAAGCTTTGTAGTCTTCTTAAAATACTTTTTATAAATTGGATGTGCTACTCTTCTCTCGATAGCAACTGTAATAGTTTTATCCATTTTATTACTTACAACAACACCAATTCTGGTTTTTCTAAGCGGACGTTTTTCCATTAAGATTCAGCTCCTTCTTTGGTTTTGCTTTTGGCTTCTTTCTGAGCTTGTAATTCTCTTTCTCTTAAAACGGTTTTCATTTTTGCAATATCTCTTCTGACAAGTTTAAGTTTTGCAGTATTTGTAAGCTGCTTTAGATGATGAGAGAAACGAAGATCAACAAGATTTTTCTCTTCTTCCTGAATTCTTCTGATTAACTCGTCAGTGCTCATTTCTCTAATTTCATAAATTTTCATTTTTAATCCTCTATTCGTAATCAGGTCTCTGAACTACTTTTGTTTTAATAGGTAATTTATAAGAGCAAAGTTTCAGAGCTTCGTTAGCAAGTTCTTTTGAAACACCACCAACTTCGAACATAATTCTGCCTGGTTTAACAACGGCAACCCAAAATTCCGGAGCTCCTTTACCTTTACCCATTCTGGTTTCAAGAGGTTTTTTACTTACAGGTTTATCAGGGAAAATTCTAATCCAAACTTTTCCATCTCTTTTCATTGATCTTGAAAGAGCAACTCTGCAAGCTTCAATTTGTCTGCTTGTAATCCAAGCCGATTCCAAAGCTTTTAATCCGAAATCTCCAAAAGCAACTGAAGACCCACGATAAGCTTTACCTTTTCTTCTACCTCTTTGTGCTTTTCTGTATTTAACTCTTTTGGGCATTAACATAAGAATAAACTCCTGGTAAAATTATTCTGAAACTCTTTTGCCCAGAATTTCTCCGCGGCAAATCCAAACTTTAATTCCGATTGAACCATAAACGGTTTCTGCTCTGCCATGAGCATAGTCAATATCTGCTCTTAATGTATGAAGTGGAATTCTTCCTTCCTTGTATTGTTCAGCTCTTGCGATTTCTGCACCTGCTAAACGACCAGAACACATGATTCTGATTCCTTCAGCTCCCATTCTCATCGCAGCGGTGATAGCCATTTTCATTGCTCTTCTGTAAGAGACTCTTCCTTCAATCTGACTAGCAATATTTTCAGCAACTAAATAAGCATCAAGTTCCGGTCTCTTAATTTCTGATATCTGAACTTTAACATCTTTATTGCTTATAGTTTTTAATTCTTCTTCGAGCTGGGTAATTTCTTTTCCGCTCTTACCGATTACAACACCCGGACGAGATGTATGAATATTAACAATTATGTTTTTAGATGTTCTATCAATTACAATTCTTGAAATGCCAGCTTTCTTTAATCTGTTTCTGATATAAGCTCTTAGCTTACTGTCTTCCTTTAGTTTTGGAGCGTATGATTTCTTTTCATACCAGTTGGAATCCCATCCTCTAATTACTCCAACTCTTAATCCGATCGGGTTTGTTTTCTGTCCCAAAAATATTCCTCCTGATTTTAACCTTTACTGGCTACTACAATTGTTAAATGACAAGATCTTTTTCTTATTCTATATGCACGACCCATAGGTGCAGGTGAAATTCTTTTTAATGTTGGGCCCTGATTAACATAAACTTCTTTTACATATAAATCTTCTGGTTCAACTCTTTCGTTCTCATTTGAATTTACTGCGTTTGCAACTGCAGATCTTAAAGTCTTCTCAACATGTTTTGCTGCTGCTTTAGGAGTAAAATGTAATACTTCCAAAGCTCTCTCAACAGACATGCCTCTGATGAGATCAACAACTAATCTCATTTTTCTTGGAGATGAACCTATGTATTTATTTACTGCTCTGGCTTCCATAATATTTTTCTCTACCTAATTATTAACCTTTCGCTGCTTTATCAGCTTTTGTTCCCGGATGACCTCTGAAAATTCTGGTCGGTGCAAATTCACCTAATTTATGTCCAACCATATTTTCAGTAATGTAAACAGGAATCATTTGTTTTCCATTATGAACAGCAATTGTGTGTCCAACAAATTCAGGAATTATTGTAGATGAACGAGACCAGGTTTTAATAATTTTTTTCTGATTGGTATCGTTTAGTTTTTTAACTTTTTCGTAAAGTTTATAATCTACAAATGGACCTTTTTTAACCGACCTTGGCATATTGTGATTCCTATAGCTTACTTACGTCTTTTAATTATGAATTTGTTTGATTGTTTTTTACGTTTTCTGGTTTTCAATCCTTTTGCTTTTTGACCCCAAGGTGAAACAGGATGACCGCCACCTGAAGTTTTTCCTTCACCACCACCCATAGGATGATCAACTGGGTTCATTGCAACACCTCTTGTGTGAGGTCTTATTCCAAGCCACCGGCTTCTTCCGGCTTTTCCAATACTTATATTTTCGTGTTCAGCATTTCCAACTACACCATAAGTTGCATAGCATTCGCTTCTAACCATTCTGACTTCGCCTGAAGGCATTTTTAACTGAGCATATTCACCTTCTCTGGCCATTAGCTGAAGTGAAGTTCCTGCGCTTCTTCCAAGCTGTCCACCTTTTCCAGGTTTTAATTCAACATTATGAACGAAAGAACCTAAAGGCATCTCTTTTAGTGGAAGAGCATTTCCAACTTTAATTTCGCTTCCGGAACCAGACATAACTGTATCACCAACTTTTAAACCATCAGGAGCAATGATATATCTTTTCTCTCCATCAGCATAATGTAAAAGAGCTATTCTGCAAGTACGATTAGGGTCATATTCGATCGAGAAAACTTTTGCCGGAATTCCGTGTTTATCTCTCTTGAAATCAATAATTCTATATTTTCTTTTATGACCACCACCACGATGTCTTGCTGTAACACGACCTAAGTTATTTCTTCCACCAGATTTTGTAAGAGAAACTAATAAAGATTTTTCAGGTGTCTCTTTTGTTATCTCTTCAAAAGTAAAGTTAGTTCTGAATCTTGTTCCTGGTGTTACTGGTTTTAATTTTTTTATACCCATTTTTTATCCTGACTATACTTGCTCAAACAATTCTATTGTTTCGCCTTCTTTAAGAGTAACTATTGCTTTTTTGAATTTAGCGGTTCTTCCTTCAAATCTTCCGCTTTTTCTGAACTGAGTTTTTGTTTTGCCCTTGTAGTTAATTGTTTTAACATCAACTACATGCACATTGAACTTTTTCTCAATTGCTTTTTTAATTTCAATTTTATTTGCTTTTGGATTTACAATGAAACCATACTTGCCTTTATCAGCAGTAAGGTTGGTCATCTTTTCTGTAATAAGCGGTCTAATCAATATCTGATGCATTTTAGCTCACCGCCTCTCTGGTTTTTGAAAGTATATTCTCAATTACATTAACAGCGCTCTTCTGCATAACTAAAACCTGATTATTCAGTAAATCATAAGTAGTTGCTTTTGCTGCTTCAAGTATCTGAACTTTAGGAATATTACGACCTGATTTATATACTTCAGGACTATAATCTCCTGTAAGTAATAGAACTTTTTTGCCTACAAGCTTCAGCGACTCTAAAACATTAACAAAATCTTTTGTTTTAGGTTTATCGAATGAAAAATCTTCTACTACAACAAGTTGTTCATCTTTAACTTTATAACTTAAAGCAGATTTACGAGCAAGCTGTTTTACTTTTTTAGGTAAATCTTGTCTGTAATCTCTTGGTCGAGGACCAAATATAGTTCCACCACCAACCCAAAGCGGAGATCTTATCGTACCCGCACGAGCACCGCCTCTACCTTTTTGTTTCCAAGGTTTTTTACCACCACCTCTAACCTCTCCTCTTTCCTTCGCTTTATGAGTTCCTTGTCTCTGGTTTGCCAGATAAGCTTTAACATCAAGGTAAATTGCGTGGTCGTTTGGTTCGATTGCAAAGATGCTATCGGAGAGTTCTATTTTTTCTCCGCTTTTTGAACCATCTATTTTTAATACATCAATAGTCATTTTATACCGTTTAATTCTTTATCAATTCAACAATAGAGTTAATTGCACCGGGAACAGCTCCCTTAACAAAGAGTAAATTTCTTTCAGCATCAACCTTTACAATTTTTAATCCGCGCACTGTTACATTATCAAATCCCATTCTGCCGGCCATTCTCTGACCTTTGAATACACGGGAAGGATAAGAACTTGCCCCGATTGATCCTGGTGCTCTTACACGATCGCTCTGACCGTGCGTAGTCATGCCGATTCCACCAAAGCCATGCCTTTTAACAACGCCCTGGAAACCTTTTCCTTTGCTTTTACCTTTAACTTTAATTGTATCTCCTTCATTAAAGATGGAGCAGTTAATTTCATCCCCGACTTTAAATTCAGAAACATTAAAGTTTTTAAATTCTTTAAGAACAAGTTTTGGTGAAAGATTATTTTTCTTAAAGTGACCAGCTAAAGGTTTATTTACTTTTTTTTCCTTAACATTACCAAAACCTAACTGAAGCGCCTGATAACCATCTTTTTCTGTAGTTTTAATATCAACTACAGTACAAGGCCCAGCTTCAATCACGGTAACAGGAATGACATCGCCATCCTTGCTGAAAATACTCGTCATTCCTAATTTTTTTCCGATGATACCAGACATCTTTTCTCCAAAATTCATTAAAGCTTAATCTCAATATCAACACCCGCCGGAATATCAAGCTTACTTAATGATTCGACGGTTTTGTTGTTTGAATTATGAATATCAATAATTCTTTTATGTGCCCTGGTTTCAAACTGTTCTCTGGATTTCTTATCAACGTGCGGAGATCTTAAAACAGTAAAAACAGTCTTTTTTGTTGGAAGCGGAATAGGTCCAGAAACAACAGCACCAGTGCTTCTAACTGTTTTGATAATTTTTTCTGTTGATTTATCAATCAGAATATGATCGTACGATTTCAACTTTATTCTAATCTTTTGTCCGGGCACTTAAAATTCTCCTTATTTTTTTAGACAAGAAAAGGGAGAAATAATCTCCCTTTTCAGTAATCATAATTTTTTACTCGATAATCTTTGTTACAACACCAGCACCAACAGTTCTACCACCTTCACGAATAGCAAATCTTAATCCTTCTTCCATAGCAATTTCAGAAATTAATTCAACTGTTAGTCTTACATTATCGCCAGGCATAACCATCTCGGTTCCTTCTGGTAACTGAGCAACTCCGGTAACATCTGTTGTTCTGAAATAGAACTGAGGTCTATATCCATTGAAGAATGGTGTGTGTCTTCCACCTTCATCTTTTGAAAGAATGTAAACTTCACCTTCAAATTTTTTGTGAGGTGTAATCGAACCGGTTTTGGCTAATACCATTCCTCTTTCGATTTCATTTTTATCAACACCTCTTAAAAGTAATCCGGCATTATCACCAGCAATTGCTTCATCAAGTTCTTTTCTGAACATTTCAATACCAGTAACAACAGTTTTCTTATGAACACCTAATCCGATCAATTCTACTTCTTCGTTCAGTTTAATTCTTCCTCTTTCAACTCTACCAGTTGCAACAGTACCACGACCTGTAATAGAGAAAACATCTTCAACTGGCATAAGGAATGGTTTATCAATTTCTCTCTCTGGTAATGGAATGTAGTTATCAACAGCATCCATTAATTCCCAAATGCACTGATACCGAGGATCTTCAACAGGAGCATTTTCCTGCCCTGCTTCAAGAGCTTTTAATGCTGAACCTTTGATGATTGGAATTTCATCACCTGGAAACTCATATTTTGATAAAAGATCTCTTAATTCAACTTCAACTAATTCAATAAGTTCAGGATCATCAACCATATCAATCTTGTTCATGAATACAACAATTCTTGGAACACCAACCTGACGAGCTAAAAGTATGTGCTCTCTAGTTTGTGGCATAGGACCATCTGTGGCAGCAACTACAAGAATAGCACCATCCATCTGAGCTGCACCAGTGATCATGTTTTTAACATAGTCAGCGTGACCAGGACAGTCAACGTGTGCATAGTGTCTTTTCTCAGTAGAATATTCTACGTGAGCAGTTGCGATAGTAATACCTCTTTCTCTTTCTTCAGGGGCATTATCAATACTATCGAAAGTTCTTACTTGAGATAAACCTTTCTTTGCGAGAGCCATTGTAATGGCTGCGGTTAATGTAGTTTTACCATGATCTACGTGACCAATAGTACCTACGTTAACGTGAGGTTTACTCCTGTCAAATTTTTCTTTAGCCATCGGAATCTCCTTTTTATTTTTCTTCTATTATTATTTTTAATTCTTGTTAATTATGTAGTTGCTGTTGATCTTCTTGTTGTTGATTTCTCAGCAATTTCTTCTGCAATTGATTTTGGAACTTCAGAATAATGATCAAACTGCATTGTGTAAAGCGCTCTTCCTTGCGTCATCGATCTTAGAACAGTAGCATATCCAAACATTTCTGATAAAGGTACAAAAGCTTTAATAACCTGAGCATCTTTACGAGCTGAGAATCCTTCTATTTTACCTCTACGGGAATTTAAATCTCCCATTACATCACCGAGATATTCTTCCGGCGTAATAACTTCAACAGACATAATTGGTTCGAGTAGAACAGGATTTGCTTTTCGTGCAGCAGCCTGAAAAGCCATAGAACCTGCAACTCTGAAAGAAATTTCATCTGAATCAACATCATGATACGAACCATCGTATAACTTTGCTTTAATATCAACCATCGGGAACCCAGCAATCACTCCATTTTTCATTGCATCTTGTATTCCCTGAGAAACAGCCGGGATATATTCTTTGGGAACAACACCACCAACAATTGCATTAATAAATTCGTAACCTTTTCCTGGTTCATTGGGTGCAAGTTCAATCCAAACATGGCCATACTTACCTCTACCACCTGATTGTTTAACAAACTTACCCTCAGCTTGCACGGTGGCAGTAATAGTTTCTCTGTAAGCAACCTGAGGTTTACCAATATTAGCTTCAACTTTGAATTCGCGTTTCATTCTATCAACAATGATCTCCAGATGTAACTCACCCATTCCACTAATTAAGGTTTGACCCGTTTCTTCATCAACTTTAACCTTAAATGTTGGATCTTCATCTGAAAGCTTAGATAAAGCTTCTGATAATTTATCCTGATCAGCTTTTGTTTTGGGCTCAATAGCAATCTGAATAACCGGTTCAGGAAATGTCATTCTCTCAAGAACCACTGGATCATTTTCGCTACACAGCGTATCGCCAGTCTTAGTAAACTTTAATCCAACTGCTGCAGCAATATCACCAGCTCTAACTTCAGAGATTTCTTCTCTGTGATTAGCATGCATCTGAAGCAATCTGCTTATTCTTTCTTTCTTTCCGCTGACAGAATTAAACACATAAGAACCGCTTGATAAAGTTCCAGAGTATACTCTGAAGAAAGTCAATTTACCAACATAGGGATCGTTCATTATTTTGAATGCTAAAGCAGTAAACTTCTCATTCTCATCAATTTTTCTTTTAACTACATCATTCATTCCTATATGATGTGCTTCAATTTCTTTCAAGTCAGCAGGAGATGGAAGAAAATCCACGACTGCATCAAGAAGTTTTTGAACACCTTTATTTTTGAAAGATGAACCACATAAAACAGGAACGATTTTTAATTCAATAGTAGCTCTTCTTAAAACTGTTTTAATTTCTTCAGGTGTTATCTCTTTTCCTTCCAAATACTTCTCAAGCAATGTATCATCAACATCTGAAACAGCTTCAAGCATATGGGTTCTGTATTTATTTGCCAATTCCTGTAAATCTTTAGGAATTGCAATTTCGTCGTAAGTTGTGCCAAGACTATCTTCGTGATACATTCTGGCGTTATACTGAATTAAATCAATGACCCCAACGAACATATCGCCCTCACCTATCGGTAAATTGATAGGGATTGCATTAGCACCAAGTCTTTCTCTCATCATTTCAACTGCATGATAAAAGTCAGCACCAATTCTATCCATCTTATTTACAAAAGCGATTCTTGGAACACCATATTTATCTGCCTGACGCCATACAGTTTCTGACTGTGGTTCAACACCACCCACTGCACAGAACAAAGCAACAGCACCATCGAGAACTCTGAGAGATCTTTCAACTTCAACAGTGAAATCAACATGCCCTGGTGTATCAATTATATTTATCTGATGATTATTCCAGAAACAGGTTGTAGCAGCACTTGTAATTGTAATTCCTCTTTCTTTTTCCTGTTCCATCCAGTCCATTGTTGCAGCGCCATCGTGCACTTCACCAATTCTATGTGTCTTTCCTGTATAATACAGAATTCTTTCTGTAGTAGTAGTTTTACCAGCATCAATATGAGCCATAATGCCAATATTACGAACTTTATCTATGCTTACCTTATTTGCCATTTATTCCTTAGCCTATCTTACCATTTAAAGTGTGCAAATGCCTTGTTAGCTTCTGCCATTTTATGAGTATCTTCTTTTTTCTTTACTGACGAACCTTCATTATTTGAAGCTGCTAGTAATTCACCAGCTAATTTTGCTGCCATAGATTTTTCACCACGGGCACGCGAATAAGTTTTTATCCAACGCATAGCAAGTGCAGTTCTTCTTTCAGGTCTAACTTCAGTTGGAACCTGATAAGTAGCACCACCAACTCTTCTGCTTCTAACTTCAATTACCGGAGCTACATTTGAAATAGCTTTTTTGAAAACTTCAAGTCCGGATTTTTTTGATTTTTCTTCAATAATATCGAAAGCTGTATAAACAATATTTCTAGCTGTAGACTTTTTACCTCTAAGCATAATACTGTTTATAAACTTAGCCACCAATACATCATTGTATTTGGGGTCTGGTTTCACATATCTTTTTTCTGCTCTTCGTTTTCTCATAATTATTTAGCTTTTGGTTTTTTAGCTCCGTATTTAGAACGACCTTTTTTTCTATCTTCAACGCCACTGGTGTCTAATGTTCCTCTGATAATATGATAGCGAACACCCGGCAAATCTTTTACTCTACCGCCTCTGATCATAACTAATGAGTGTTCCTGCAAATTGTGCCCTTCACCGGGAATATAAGCAGTAACCTCAATGTTGTTTGTGAGTCTAACGCGAGCAACTTTTCTTAATGCTGAGTTAGGCTTCTTCGGTGTTGTAGTGTAAACTCTTGTACATACACCTCTCTTCTGAGGACAACCTTCTAATGCCGGAGCTTTATTTTTAGAAAGAATTTTAACTCTTCCTTTTCTTACTAACTGATTTATTGTGGGCACAAAATCTCCTAATGTTTAACTTTTCATTTTTTTTCAGACTTCAAATATATCCTTTAGTTCAAATTTTGTCAAGAAAATTGAACTAAAATTATTCATAACATTTCATTATGTGATAATAAGTAATTATTAACTAGACTGACCTTCTTTAACTTCCGATTCCTTAGGTTCAACTTCTTCAGATTTTAGAATAATATTGCGATACTTCTTCAAGCCTGTTCCAGCTGGAATCAGATGACCCATTACAATATTTTCTTTCAAACCAAGTAAATGATCGGTCTTTGCTTCAATTGAAGCATTAGCCAGTACTTTGGTTGTTTCCTGGAATGAAGCTGCTGATAAGAAGCTTTCGGTTGAAAGTGCAGCCTGAGTAATACCAAGCAGAATATGTTCAAATGTGGCTGGTTCAGCGTCTCGTACAACTATTTCTTTCTTACCTTTTTTCTTCAAGTCAGCGTTAATTTCACGATACTTACTTCTTGGTATTAGTTGGCCATTCTTAAACTTCGAATCACCTTTATCCTCTATGTAAACCATATTACTAATACGGTTATTCTCCTGAATGAATTCAACACGATCAACTAAATCTTCTTCGAGGAATCTTGTATCTCCAGGAGATACTACTTTCACTTTTTGCAACATCTGTCGTACTATAACTTCAATGTGCTTATCATTTATCTTTACACCTTGAAGTCTGTAAACATCCTGAATTTCATTTACAAGATATTCCTGAACGGCGTTTGTACCTTTGATTGCAAGAATGTCGTGAGGATTAACAGGACCATCTGTAATCTTTTCACCAGCAGGAATTTCATCTCCGTCCTGAACAAGAATATGTCTTTGTAATGGAACGCTGTATCTTTTCTCGTCTGAACCGTCAACGGCCTGAACAATAATTTCTCTAGCGCCTTTTTTCCTTGCGCCGAACTTAACTATACCTTCAATCTCTGAAACAATTGCAGGTTCGTGCGGACTTCTTGCTTCAAATAATTCTGTAACTCTTGGTAAACCACCTGTAATATCACGACTCTTTGCAGTTTGTTTAGATATTTTTGCAAGAGTTGTTCCTGCAGATACTGTTTCACCTTCCTCAACGCTTAAGTAGGATCTTACTGGCAAGTTATAAGATTTAACTTCACCATTATCTGCTTTAATCAGAATACTTGGGGTTAGGTTTTTATCTTTAGATTCAAGCACAACTTTCTGAACGTGTCCGGTTTGCTCATCTGTAACCTGTTGTAATGTTACGCCGTCAATCAAATCAACAAACTTAACAACTCCCCCAACATCGGTAATTATAAGTGAATTATATGGATCGTGATTATACAGTGGCTGACGCTTTTTAACGGGTTGTCCATCGTTAACTAGTAGCTCGGCACCATAAGGAACATCGTATTTCTTTAGCTGACGATTATTCTCATCAAGAATTTCTATGACACCTCTTCTGCCTGTAACAACCTTAACTTTAATATCCGGACCACCAAAAGGATCTTTTTCAACTTTTTCAACAAACTGAATTCTTTCATACTTAACAATACCATCGGTATTAGTTTCAACCTGACTTTGTGAGGCGATACGAGATGAAGTTCCACCAAGATGGAATGTTCTTAAAGTAAGCTGTGTACCTGGTTCACCAATTGATTGAGCAGCTATGATTCCAACTGCTTCACCAATTTCAACCATCTTACCGGTTGTTAAATTTCTACCGTAACATTTTGCACAAACACCACGCTTAGATTCGCAAGTAAGTACCGTGCGGATGTAAACAGAATCAATGTTTGCATCTTCAATTCTCTCTGCAATTTCTTCAGTAACCATCTGACCTGCTTCAATTATCAGCTCATCAGTTCTTGGATCATAAACATCCTGTTGAACGACTCTTCCTGTAATTCTTTCAGCGAGTGGTTCTCTTTCTTCTTCAACATCTTTCAATGCACGTACTTCGATACCCATAATGGTACCGCAGTCCTCTTCAGTTATAATTACATCCTGCGAAACATCCACTAATCTTCTTGTAAGGTAACCTGCATCAGCTGTTTTGAGAGCTGTGTCAGCCAATCCTTTTCTTGCGCCATGTGTTGATATGAAGTATTCAAGTACTGAGAGACCTTCTTTAAAGTTTGCAACGATTGGGTTCTCAATGATTTCACCTGCCTGACCAGTTAAAGATTTTTGTGGTTTCATCATCA
The DNA here is from genome assembly GCA_023511695.1 of Ignavibacterium sp. Taxonomy (GTDB): domain Bacteria; phylum Bacteroidota; class Ignavibacteria; order Ignavibacteriales; family Ignavibacteriaceae; genus Ignavibacterium. The sequence goes on along the minus strand of JAIMAZ010000015.1, from coordinate 4,944 downwards.
ATCCTCTCATACCAGCAAGCTGACGAACCTGCTCCTGAGATCCTCTTGCACCTGAATCAACCATCATATGCAATGAATTGAATCCTTGATTATGATGACGGATTTTCTCCATCAATGCACGAGCAACATTATTGGTAGTGTGAGTCCAAACATCAATAATCTTGTTGTATCTTTCAGCATCAGTAATAACACCCATTTCATGTTCATTCAGGATAGCTTCAACTTTTTTATTTGCCTGAGCTATCAATGAGTCTTTTTCTTCAGGGACAACCATGTCAATGAAGCTGACCGAAATTCCACCAGCAGTTGCATATCTGAATCCTAAATCTTTCAAATCATCAAGGAACTTTGCAGTAACCTTATTTCCAAGTTTCATAAACATCTTGCCAATAATAGTGCTGAAAGTTTTTTTGACAAGAAGTTGATTGATGAAGCCCATTTCTTTGGGAACAATCTGATTGAAAATAATTCTACCAACGGTAGTTTCGATCATTTGCCCATCAATTCGAACTTTAATTTTAGCATGAAGTGCAACAACTTTGTTATCGTAAGCAATTATCACTTCTTCAGGAGATGAGAAAGTCATACCTTCACCTAAATCTCCCTCTTTCATCTTGGTTAAGTAGTAGCAACCTAATACTATGTCCTGAGTTGGAATTACTATCGGACTACCGTTTTGTGGTGAAAGAATGTTATGGCTGCTTAACATCAGTAACATTGCTTCAAGTTGCGCTTCATAAGATAGCGGAACATGAACAGCCATCTGATCACCGTCGAAGTCAGCGTTGAAAGCAGTACAAACCATCGGATGTAACTGAATAGCTCTTTCATCAATCAATACAGGTTGGAATGCCTGAATACCCAATCTGTGAAGCGTTGGAGCTCTATTCAGTAATACTGGATGACCTTCGATAATCTTGGCTAAAATTTCCCAGATAATCGGATCTTTTCTATCAACAACTTTTCTTGCACTTTTAACTGTTTTGTTATGACCACGCTCAATAAGTTTGCGGATTATAAATGGTTTGAATAATTCAACTGCCATATCTTTCGGAAGTCCGCACTGATGAAGTTTTAATTCCGGTCCAACAACAATAACAGAACGACCAGAATAGTCAACTCTTTTTCCAAGAAGATTCTGTCTGAATCTACCTTGTTTACCTTTAAGCATATCACTTAAAGATTTCAGCGGTCTGTTGCTATCACTTCTAACAGCACTACCTCTGCGTGAGTTATCAAACAATGCATCAACTGCTTCCTGAAGCATTCTTTTTTCGTTTCGAAGAATTACCTCCGGAGCTTTAATATCAATGAGTCTTTTTAATCTGTTATTACGAATTATTACTCTTCTGTAAAGATCATTTAAATCACTGGTAGCAAATCTTCCACCTTCTAACGGAACAAGTGGTCTTAGTTCCGGTGGAATAACTGGAATGTAACTTAATACCATCCATTCGGGGCGATTCGGAACTTTACCTTCTTCTTCTTTAAATGCTTCAATGACACGAAGTCGTTTTAATAAATCCTGTTTTTTCTGTTGAGAGGTTTCAGTTTTTAACTGCTCTCTTAATTGAATAGAAAGTTGTTCAATATTCGTTTTGCGTAAGATTTCCCTAACAGCATCACCACCGATTCTGGCAACAAATTTTTTCGGATCCTCATCATCAAGTTTTTCATTACCATCAGGAAGAGAGTTGAGAACCTCATAATATTGTTCTTCTGAGATTAAGTCCAAACGATTTAAACCTGTAGGACCGGGATTAAGTACTAAGTAGGATTCATAATAAATTACTTTTTCTAATTCCTTTAAGCTCAGTCCAATAATATTACCAATTTTAGATGGTTGAGTTCTGAAGAACCAAATATGAACAACGGGAACAGCGAGAGCAATGTGTCCCATTCTCTCTCGGCGAACACTTTTCTGAGTTACTTCAACGCCGCAACGATCGCAAATAATGCCTTTGTATCTTATTCTTTTATACTTTCCACAATAGCATTCCCAATCCCGTGTCGGACCAAAAATCTTTTCGCAGAATAAACCATCTTTTTCTGGTCTGAAAGTTCTGTAGTTAATCGTTTCGGGCTTAGTTACTTCACCATAGGATCGTCCTAGAATATCGTCCGGACTTGCTAAGCTGATAGTAATACTGTTTATATCTTTCATTGCATTTTCTTGAATTCTAAATGCCATTTTTTATATCTCCTAATTTCTATTTAAGGATTATACACCTTTAGTTAATCTTAATATCCAGACCAAGACCTTGTAATTCTTTTATCATAACATTAAATGCTTCAGGAATATTCGGTTCCGGAAGGTTTTCACCTTTTACCAAAGCTTCGTAAACTTTAGCTCTACCGGCTACATCATCACTTTTAACTGTCAGAATTTCCTGCAGAACATGAGAAGCACCGTAACCTTCGAGTGCCCAAACTTCCATTTCTCCGAATCTCTGACCACCGAACTGAGCTTTACCTCCAAGCGGCTGCTGAGTTATGAGCGAATATGGTCCAATTGACCTTGCGTGAATCTTATCATCAACAAGGTGGCTGAGTTTAAGCATATAGATGTATCCACAAGTAACTTTCTGATGGAATTTTTCGCCGGTTCTGCCATCATACAAATCAGTTTTTGAACCCGGATCAATTCCAGCTTTCTGCAACCATTGTTCAACATCTTCTAATTTAGCTCCATCAAAAATTGGTGTAGCGAATTTCACACCCATTTTCTTTCCGACCCATCCAAGAACTGTTTCGTACAATTGGCCAAGGTTCATTCTTGAAGGAACACCGAGAGGATTTAATATAATATCAACCGGAGTTCCATCGGGTAAGAAAGGCATGTCCTCAACAGGGACAATTTTGGCAACAACACCTTTGTTACCGTGTCGACCTGCCATTTTATCGCCTACGGAAAGTTTACGCTTCTTGGCAACATATACTTTAGCAAGCTGAACAATCCCCGGCGGCAGTTCGTCACCACTTTGAATTTTTACTTTTTCTTTTTTATACTCTTCTTCAATATCAACTTTTATCTCAAAATAATTTTTGAAGAGTGTTTTTATCATATTATTAATTTTCTTCGATTCGAACCAATCAGAAGTGTAATCAAGTTTTGTAACATCTTCCATTTCGGAAAAAGTTTTTTCTTTAATTGTAGTTCCACTTCTTAGAACAACACTTCCATCAAGATCTCTGATACCAGTGGTAACTTCACCTTCAGTAATTCTAGTTAATTTATCAACAAGTTTTTCATAATGTTGTTTTAGTCTTTTTCTGAAATCCTGATCTAATTCTTCAAGAGCAACTTTTTCCTGTTTCTTGGATTCGTTATCTCTTTTCTTACGACTAAAGAGTCTTGTTTTAATTACAGTTCCTCTTAAACCTGGTGAAGCACGCAGAGAAGCATCTTTAACATCACCAGCTTTATCTCCAAAAATTGCACGGAGAAGTTTTTCTTCTGGTGTTGGATCGGTTTCTCCTTTAGGAGTAATTTTTCCGATAAGAATATCGCCTTCTTTAACTTCAGCACCTTCTCTGATAATACCGTTTTCATCAAGGTTCTTTACTGCTTCTTCACTAACATTAGGAATTTCTCTTGTAAGTTCCTCTTCGCCTCGTTTTGTTTCACGAACCTGTAATTCAAATTCTTCAATGTGAATTGAAGTATAAACATCTTCTCTTACTACTCTTTCACTGATAATAATAGCATCTTCAAAATTATACCCGCGCCAAGGCATAAAAGCAACAAGCACATTTCTGCCAAGAGCAAGTTCGCCCTGATCAGTTGCGGCACCATCAGCAAGAACATCACCTTTCTTAACCCTTTGTCCTTCTTTAACAATCGGTCTCTGATTTACACAGGTTTCCTGGTTAGTTCCCTGAAATTTGGTAAGTTCATATACAACTTCTCTTGTTTCATTAAAACTTGTAAGAGCTTCGAAGCTATTCGGATTGATATCATATTTTACAATAATTCTATTTGAGTCAACACTGGCTACAACACCATCATCTTCTGCAATAAGTAAAGCTCGAGAGTCATATGCAATTTTCTTTTCCATACCAGTACCAACAATCGGAGCTTCTGGTTTTAATAGTGGAACTGCCTGGCGTTGCATGTTCGATCCCATCAATGCTCTATTAGCATCATCGTGTTCAAGGAATGGAATTAAAGCAGCAGCTGCACTTACAATTTGTGCCGGTGCAACATCCATATAATGAACTTCTTCAGGATGCACAATCGGGAATTCACCTTTATATCTTGCTTTTACCCTTTCGTTAAGGAATTTACCTTGTTCGTTAATAGGCGCGTTTGCCTGAGCAATAATATAATTGTCTTCTTGTTCAGCTGATAAGTATTCAACTTCATTTGTAACTTTACCTTTTACAACTTTTCTATAAGGTGTTTCTAAAAATCCATATCTATTAACTCTTGCATAAATTGTAAGAGATGAAATAAGTCCGATGTTTGGTCCTTCAGGTGTTTCGATTGGACACAATCTTCCGTAATGGGTATAGTGAACATCTCTTACTTCAAATCCGGCTCTTTCTCTGGTTAATCCTCCAGGTCCTAATGCAGACATTCTTCTTTTATGAGTCATCTCAGCCAATGGATTAGTTTGATCCATAAACTGTGAAAGCTGATTTGTACCGAAGAATGCATTTATAACGCTTGTTATCGTTCTTGCATTAACTAAATCCTGCGGAGTGAAATTTTCGGTATCTCGCATGTTCATTCTTTCCTTAATGGTTCTTGCCATACGAGCCATACCGACATTAAACTGCTGTGAAAGCTGTTCTCCAACGGTTCTAATTCTTCTGTTTCCAAGATGATCAATATCATCAATTGGTGCGTCACCATTTTTTAGATCAATGAGATATCTCATTATAGCTACAATATCTTCATTGGTAAGAACTGTTGTTGTTTCGGGGACATTAAGTTTAAGT
>JAIMAZ010000143.1 GCA_023511695.1 Ignavibacterium sp. | reverse complement strand
ATTTAGCATTTTTCTTTACGCTCGTTGTTTCGATTTTCTTTCTCGTACTTATAACATCACTAATGATTTATTTTGTTATTAAGTACAACAGAAAAAGAAATCCAAAAGCAACGAATGTCCATCACAATACTGCGCTTGAAGTTACCTGGACAGTTATACCCACTATACTTGTTCTGATCATGTTCTGGCTTGGCTGGACTGGTTATCTTGAACAATCCAAAATTCCTGAGAACGCTTTAACTATTGATGTAACTGCTCAAATGTGGAAATGGAGTTTCAAATATCCGAATGGGAAAGAAGCAGATTCATTGTATGTTCCTGTAAATAAAGATGTAGTACTTAATCTAAAATCAATTGATGTAAACCATGCTTTTTATGTTCCGAAGTTTAGAATTAAAAAAGATGTTTATCCGAATCAGAAAAGAACTGCTTGGTTTAATGCAAGTGAAATTGGGAATTTTGATATAGCTTGTGCAGAATACTGTGGATTAAATCATTCTTATATGTATAACAAAGTTCATGTTATTCCTGAGAATGAATTTAATGCCTGGCTTAATTCAGCTGCAAAATATCCCGGAGAAGTAATGGCTGCTGATACAACTTTAAATAATTCAGTTGCAAAGTAATAGTGAAAGAAAAAATTAAAATATTAGCAGAGCTTACAAAAATCAGAATCACTTTTTTTGTAATGATAACAACCGGTTTCGGATACATTGCCGCAACAGATATTTTTGATTCTGATTTTATTTTCCTGCTTATAGGCGTTCTGCTTCTTGCCTGTGGTAGTGCTGTGTTAAATCATTATCAGGAAAGATCTACAGATGCCTTAATGACAAGAACAAAAAATCGTCCCATTCCTTCCGGTAAAATTAGTCCAGCAACCGCACTCGAAATTTCTGTTATTCTGATATTAAGCGGTATAATTTTAATTGTGCTTGCTGGAAATTTTATCAGTGCTTTATTCGGCATTTTGAATTTAATCTGGTATAATGCTATCTACACGCCACTTAAAAAGAAAACACCATTTGCAATTATTCCCGGGTCGTTGGTTGGTGCAATTCCTCCCATTATTGGTTGGACGGCTGCAGGCGGTGAATTAATTCATCCGCAAATTTTTATGATTGCATTTTTCTTCTTCATCTGGCAAATACCACATTTCTGGCTCTTACTTTTAGTACTTGATGAAGATTATAAAAAAGCCGGAATGCCAACATTAACAAATTTATTTTCAAAGGATCAGTTAGCACGAATAACTTTTATCTGGATAATGGCTACCGCTATTAGCAGTTTATTCTTACCAATGGTTGCTTTGGTTGAAACCGAAATTGTTAAATACTTAATTGTTTTTTCTGTAATTCTTTTATCAATTAATTCGTTGAAACTGCTAAAATATTCTGAAGATAATCCATCAGTTAAGTTTGCCTTTAGAAATATCAACTTCTTTGTTCTATTCATCGTTTCTATAATTTCATTTGATAAACTGATTTTGTAAATAATTAAAAAGAGAGTTATAAAATATGGAGTTTCTTGATAATTTAGTTCTTCCTCAATCAGCTGAGCATATTGAATTACTTCATTATATGTTAACACTTATTCTGTTTCTGTTTATTCCATTTATTTCAGTTGTTTTCGGAGGAACCATTCTATCTTATTTGTATAAAAGAAAATTTAATAAAGAAGGGAAGAAGGAGTTATTATTATTCGCTAAAGATACCATTAAAATACTTCCGGTTAATAGTTCTGTTGGATTAATACTTGGAGTAATGACGCTCTTAACTGTTTTGCTTATTCTTGTCCAGCTACTTCACAAATCGGGCTTTCCAACTATTAATGATTTAGCTCTTTCATTTTTCCTGGTTTCGGTCGGGCTGTTGTTTGTTTATACATACAGACTAACATTTGCATTAAAGTTGGTTTTTGATTCAGTGAAAAAAGAAAATCCTGTTATTGAGAGCAATGATGACTTCAGCAGCTACTATCAGAATGCATCTAAACTTTCAGGCAGTGCTGTAAAGTTTGCTTTAGTTCTTTTGTTTTTGGGAATGTGGATTTTTATCGGAGCTTTAACTACAGTAATATATTTTGATGCCTGGAAGCCAGCGAGTTTCTTTGCAACATTATTCTCAGCTAGAGTCTTAATAAACTTTCTTATTTGGATTTGTATCGCTTTTTCACTTACCGGTGTAACCTTATTGTTTCTGTTCTTATTCTGGAAAAAAGATGAATTAAAAGTTTCTGAAGACTACAAAAATTTTGTTGTATCTGTTTCAGCAAAATTATCATTATACTTTTCATTACCAATTCCGATATTGCTGTTCTTCAGTATCAGTTTGTTACCTGATTCTCATCTTTCAGGAACACTGTTTGCATATCTCTTAATTGCAATGATTCTGCTCTTTCTTTCACTTAATTTTCTTTATCTCCTTTATTACAAAAAGCAGTATAATTATGCTCCTTATTTATTCTTTACATTTTTGTTCTCCGTTCTCTCGCTTATAGTTAAAGATCAGATTACTATAAGTAATGCTACTAAGTATCATTCAGTATTACTAAGCACCGAATATGATAAAATTCTTGCTGAACTTAGAGGCGAAGGTAAAGGTGAAGTGATTAATGCCGCAGAACTATATCAGGTAAGATGTGGAGCTTGCCATAAATTTGATCAGAAATTAGTCGGACCAGCTCATTTTGATGTCCTACCAAAATACGAAGGGAAAGAAGCTCAGCTTGTTGCATTTATAAGAAATCCTGTTAAAGTAGATCCAGCTTATCCACCGATGCCAAATCCGGGCTTAAAACCTGCAGAAGCTGAAGCAGTTGCAAAATATTTATTAGAAGAGTATCAGAGACTTAAAAGATAGAAATTTAAATTATACTTGATATAAGAATTATCTTATCTTATTTTAGAAAAAGATTTTTACTAACCAACAAATTCAAGAGGCATAGAGATGCTGAAAAGAATAACAATTCTTCTGTTTGTATCTTTCTTCAATACAATTATTTTTTCTCAAATTTCTTATCAGGGACCAGCAGTTGGTAATGTTGCATCTGGTGTTTTAGTCTCAACTAACAGTTTTCCTGAATCACCTATTGTTATTTCAGATCCGAGACCAATAAAAGACAGGAATACTGAATCTCCTTACACCGAACCAATGATTCTAGAAGCAATGAATCCTGCTTTCCCAACAACTTATGTCGAAGATCCTTTCATTACCGGCAATTTAAATGGAATTGGTGATAACACTCTGCTTCTTAAAAAGTTTAATGGAATCCCTCAGACTAACTCTATTCCTCCTGATCCGACAATTGCTGTGGGTCCAAATCATGTAGTCGCTTGTGTCAACTCAAGATTTTCAATTTGGAATAAGGAAGGAGTTCTATTAAAATCAATTGATGCCGATGCGTGGTGTACCCCTGTGCTTCCGAGTCCGGGTGCATTCGATCCACAGATAATTTATGATCACTACGAAGGTAGATGGTTTATGCTATGGGATAATCAGAATGATAATACACAAACTGCTTACTTCCTTATTTTCGTTTCTGACGATGACGATCCAACCGGTGACTGGTACGGTTATAAACTTGACGCCAGAACTAATGGTAATACAGTAACAAATACTTGGGGCGATTATCCTCAGATCGGTTTTGATGATAAAGCAATCTATATTAATTCCCGTCAGTTCTTTTTTGGTGGTGGTAAATTATATGATAAAATTAGAATTCTTAAGAAAACAGAACTATATTCAGCTAACGGAGGACCTCTAAGCTGGACTGATTTATGGGCGATCACCATTCCTACTCTTTCATCTTATGCTGATGTCGTGCATCCTTCATTCCAATATTCGTCTTCAAATTATCATTATTTTATTCACGCACCAAGAAGTGGTGGAAACTACTATTCTTTTTACAGACTAAGTAATGTTCTCACATCTCCTGTTCTCGAAGGTTTTAGAATTACCGTTCCATTCTATGGTGGGGCTCCAAATGCAAATCAATTAGGTGGTGGAAATCTTCTTATCGAAGTTAATGGAAGTCATGTTAAAACTGCTCCAATATTCAGAGATGGTTATATTTATTTCGCTCATTCAATCAGAAATTCTCTGTATCCCTCATATTCAAGTGTAAAATATGTTAAGATTCTCGCTGACTCTGTGCAGGTTGTTGAAAGCGCAGAACTTGGTGCAGATGGTTTTTGGTATTTCTATCCAACTTTAGCAGTTGACCCTGATGGTAATATTGCTATTACTTGTTCTCGTTCTGGTTTAACAGAATATGTTGGTTCATTTTATATTACAAGAAGAGCTACTGACCCGCCAGGTTTGAGCGGCGCATATTTGCTTTCTCCCGGAATGGGAAATTATCAAAAAGATTTTGGTTCCGGCAGAAATCGCTGGGGTGACTATTTTGGAATCTACACTGATCCTGCTGATCCATATAATTTCTGGCTTTTCCCTGAGCACGCTGCAGCCACAAACACATGGGGAACTACTGTTGGTAAAATTAGAATGAAACCTTTCCCAGGCATTTATCCGTTCGTTGAGTCTACGACTATTAATTTTGGTGACATTGAAGTTGGATTTGCTAGTGATACAATTAATGTTGTTCTTGCTAACTACGGTGATTCCTCATTAATTATTTACAGTATGCCTGATTCTCTTGGTGATTTTCATAGAGTTTCTTCTCATACTTTTCCACTAACATTAAACACATTCGATTCGTTAACAATTAGTTTTCAGTTTACACCAACGGTGCGAGCTGATACAAATTTATTTTATTACATAACAAACAACTCAACTTCTTTTACCGGATTAGTACTCAGAGGGAACGGTTATGTTATAAATCCCGGTCTGGATGGAAAGTTTTATGCTGTCTCTGGTACAAATAATAATGGAAATCTTGTATTGTTAAATGAAACAAGTGGTGCTGGTTCAAATATTGGCGCAACAAATTTTAGTGATTTGATTGACATTGCCATCAATCCTAAAACAAATGTGGCTTATGGCTTAAGAGTCCCTTCTTTATTTGAATCGAACATAGTTCGCATTAACGCACAGGCAGGTGATGCTTATAATTATTTTAATGTTCCTGTGCCTGATTTGTTCTCAATCGCTTTCGATAGTTCAGGTATATTTTATGGAATAAAGAAAACCGGAGAAATTTATAGAATTGACATTCCTTCTGGTGATACATTATATATTACCAAGGCGCAATCAACTTTATTGTCCTTCGCTTTCGATCCGACAAATAATGAATTGTTCGCTAGTGTAAGAAATGTTATAGGCACTGTTAAGGACAGAATTGTTAAAATTAATATGACTACCGGCGATACAACGCATGTCGGAAGGACCGGCTTTGGAGTTAACACAGTTGGAATTGAATTCGATGATGCTGGTCAACTTTATGGAATTAAAGGCACAAATACTCAGGTATCAGATTTCTTTTCAATTGATAAGACTAACGGTACAGGTACATTAATAGGTGCTGTTGGATTGCAGGGATTAACTGGTCTAGCTAGAACTAAAGGAATTGTTTCTGTTGATGATAAATCTGCTCAGATTCCTGAACAGTATGCTTTGTACCAGAACTATCCGAATCCGTTTAATCCATCTACTACTATTAAATTTTCTCTTCCTGTCAGCTCTAATGTAAGTCTTCAGATTTATAATATTTTAGGTGAAGTTGTTAAAGAAGTCATAAATTCAAATTTACCAGCCGGGACACACAACTTTATATGGAATGCTGATAACAATAATAATTCTAATGTTACTAGTGGTATTTACTTCTACCGTCTTGTTGCTGAAGGAGTTGACGGAAGTAAATTTATTCAGGTTAGGAAAATGATTCTTCTTAAATAAATTTAATACCTTGATTAAATCAAAAGACCGGACTTCTGTCCGGTTTTTTTATGTCGTTAAATTTTAGTATTCGTTTTACTTAAAACCTATCAGTATTAATAATTCCAGTACTTTAAAACAATTTTTAATTTTATAAACATCCATTCCTTGATTAGATAGCAATTAAACATTATTTTTGTGCACTAAAATTTGGGCCCGTAGCTCAGTTGGTTAGAGCATCTGACTCATAATCAGAGGGTCGGTGGTTCAAGCCCATCCGGGCCCACTTAAATAAACCTCATCGCACCTGATGAGGTTTTTATTTTACATAGTTATGTTACGCACCTTTGTTAAAAACCTTCGAGGTTTTCTGAAATAATTAGGAATTTTTCTTTTATTTTAATTTCATTTTTAGCCAAACCTCGAGGGTTTAACAGATTTGCGTAAGGTGAATTACATACTTTATGACCGTGCAATATGTTTATAGAACTTATTCCTAAAATATTCTCTGAATACTCAACAATTATCGGCAAGGATAGATATCTTAATTCTGCTGTTCTGATTCCACTGATTCAACTAAATGAAAGGGAATATCTTCTTTTTGAAAAGAGGTCCATTGAAGTTCGTCAGCCAGGTGAGATAAGTTTTCCTGGCGGACATTTCGAGATTGCCAAAGACAAGGATTTTATGGATACAGCAATTCGTGAAACTGTTGAAGAATTAGGTATTGCTGCAAATAAGATTACTATTCTTGGAAAACTCGGAACTCTTGTAACTCCTATGGGAATTATAGTTGAAACTTACATCGGAAAACTGGAAATCGAATCACTCAATGAATTGAAATATGATAGTAAAGAAGTTGATAAGATATTTTTAGTACCATTGGAATTCTTTTTTAATAATGAGCCTGAGAAATATGAAAACCAACTTCAGCTGCATCCTTACATTGTGGATGAGAACGGAGAAAAAATTGATTTGCTCCCTGTAAGGGAATTAGGACTTCCTGAAAGATATGCTAATCCCTGGAAAAAAGGGAAGCATCGTGTTATTGTTTATCGTTATAACCAGGAAATAATCTGGGGAATTACTGCTGAGCTGGTTTATGAATTAGTTAACAGAATCAAAAAATTAAATGAATAAATAATATTATACTGTAGTAATTATTTATAGAAAAATTTAATTGATGTATCAAAAAAATTTATAAAGGGAGGAAAATATGAAAAAGCTGTTAATTCTGATGTTGATTGTCCCGGTTTTTTTGTTAAACGGTTGTAATTTTAGCAAAAACGAGACCGGAAGAAAAGTCGAAACCTCCGTCCACGATACGCCGGCGGTTAAAATTGGTATCCTGCCGGATGTAGACTCAATTCCTTTTATTGCGGCTGATGCTAAAGGATACTTTGGCAAAGAAGGAGTAAAAGTGGAACTTGTATCCTTTAATAATCCTGTGGAAAGAGATGCAGCCCTTCAGAGCGGAGCCATGGATGGCGAAGTGGGAGATATACTGGCGGCGGTGTTTGCCGTTCAGAACGGTCTGAACGTGAAGATTACGTCCGTAACCAACGGCAAATACGATATTCTGGCAGCGCCCAATTCGGGGATAAAGG
>JAIMAZ010000142.1 GCA_023511695.1 Ignavibacterium sp. | reverse complement strand
CGATTATCTGCGACCCCAGCCACATATGCGGTACGCGCGATTTAATCCCTTTCATTGCCCAAAAAGCACTCGACCTTGACATGGCCGGATTAATGATAGAAAGCCATATCCATCCCGATGCGGCATGGAGCGATGCAAAACAACAGGTAACACCGGCAGCGCTGCGTACCATAGTTGCAGGTTTGATAAAACGCAAACCGGAAGTTGCCGAAACAGACAACGAGAAAATATTGCAACAATTGCGTGACCAGATTGATAAACTGGATGATGAAATCATGCAGCGCCTGGCCGAACGCATGAAAATATCGCGCAAGATTGGAGCATACAAAAAAGAAAAAAACATAAAAACAAAAAGAATTATAAAAAATATAAACTGGGTTAAGAAAAATTTAATCGGTAAATCAGTCTTTACTTTTATTCCCATTCTAAAATATAAAATTGTAAATAGTAATGAAATGATAAACCACGCTAAATAATTTTGAAAGGGCACAGAGATATCAGACCAATTCCAATAACCAAGTTTAATTGCTGTTGGTTCCAGAAAAAAATCAAAGATAGTTGCAAGTAAAGCGGCAGTTATAGTAATAAGAATTTTATTCTTAAAAATTTTTTCTGATAGATGAATTGCTCCAAGAATTACCATTATCCAATTGAATCCGATAATCAATGGAACATTTAAAAACTTAACTCCGAGCGTTTCTCCATACCAATATGAACCGAAAATTATTCCTGATTTAACTCCGATAACTTCAAGTGAAAATGTAATTATATATGTAACAATTGCCCAAATGATAAAATTATTTTTTGAATTACTGATTGTTGAAGACAATACAACTCCGCCGGTTAACAGTAATGTTAGCGGAGTTAGTAATTTCATATAACTCAGAAGACCATCAGTTAGGTGACCAACTACACCAACTGTGTACATCAGATAGAGAAAAATTTCTTCTTTGCTGAGTTTTAAATTTTTCTTGCTTTCCATTCAAGCTTTCCAAAAGAAGTTTTATAAACTGAAATTATTCCAACTAAAAGCAATGATATCATCTGAATTGGATGAAGAAGTATGTTAAGTAACACATTTTGCTTGCTTACAAATGAAATAAAAAATCTTGACGAAATTATCATTATTATCAATGTAATTGAGTAAACAAAATTATCCCAAATAAAAAAAGGTATTACTGAAGCCGAGGCAATAACAAAAACAAAAATCATAAAATTGATTGCGTTTGTGTTAAATCCCGGAAAAAAATTTTTTGCAAATCCGTTTATTGCATCTTTAAGATTTGAATACATTCTGCAATAAATAAGATTGCCGCCCAACAAAGTTTTTATTTTGATTCCATTAAGTTTACAATTACGAGCGAATTCCATATCCTCAACAGATTTATCTCTTACAGAATAATGCCCGCCTAATTTTTTGTAAACATCTTTTCGCCAAAGCATAAACTGACCATTTGCGGCAACAAATGATTTATTCTTTGAATTATGAACCAAAGTTAAAGGAAGAAATCCTAAAAGAATCCAGTTCATGAGTGGCACGATTAACCATTCAGAAAAAGTTTTAATTATTTGAGTGGGGAATACGGAAATTAGACCTGAGTTTGTTTGTGCGATTTCTTCAATTGCTGATTCAACTGCATAATCATTTAATCGTACATCAGCATCGATAAATAGTAAATAATCTCCATTAGCTTTTTGAGCAAGCTGATTACAAGCCCAGTTTTTTCCAATCCATCCTTCAGGAAGTTTTTCTCCATTTATTATTTTTATTCTATCAGAATAAATCTTCACTATTTCTAAAGTTCTGTCAGTTGAATTGTCATCAAGCACAATAATTTCTTTGTTTGAATAAGTCTGATTTAAGCAACTGTCTAAACAAGCCCGAATGTTTTCTTCTTCATTTCTTGCAGGAATGAGAATTGAAATCAAATTATTCCGTGAAGTTGATTTAACTTCTAATATTGGCGCTGAAAAAAAATTAATCAAAGAAACAACAAAAATTATTGATACTACTATGAACGATATGATGTAAACAGTTGCAACCATAATTTAAATTCTGAAAATACTTTTTCCTTCAACAGAATTATGTTCGGATAAAGCAGCAAGATTATTTTTAAATTCATTAAATAATGAAACACTTTTGTTCTTTATATCTTTCGAATTGATTAAATGATGAGCACGCATCAGAATAAATGGCAGTTTCTGATTGGTGTAATAAATCTTATTGGCAATCGGCAATATGTCGAATTCATTAGTTGAATGTTCAGCAAGAAATTCAATTCCTTTATTATAGCTTAACGGATTTTTATCAAACGGTTCAATTCCTCCTTGAGGAAAAATTACAACACAATTCCCCGAATTTTTAAGCAACTCTATAGTGTATTTAAGAGTTACAACAGTTGACTGCTTATTGTTATGATTAGTCGAGAAACAGCCTATCTTTTGAAAAAACCAATACCGTTTAAGTTGTTCTTCTAACATCATAATGAATATTTTTTTGCCTGTAAGTTTTTTCATTGAATAATAGATGAAAAAGCCATCCCACCAGGAGAAATGATTCGGTGCAAGAATTAAACTTTTATCACTTTTTATGATAGGGAATTCATTTACCAGAATAAAATCATGAAAATATTTTTTAAGTAATCTATCCAGATAAATATCAAATACGAATAAAGCTAATTTATTTTGTTCAGCTTTTATCATTTTACTTCCGATTGAATAATATCAGAAACAATTTTTCCTGAAAGAATAACCAATGGAATTCCACCGCCCGGATGAGCACTTCCTCCGCAGAAATATAAATTTTTAATCGTTCTTGATTTATTCTGCTGTCTGAGAAATGCTGATGTTCTTTTATCAGATGAAATTCCATAGATGCTTCCACGATAAGCTGCAGTTTTTGCCTCAAGTTCTTTTGGGGTAAGAATTTTCTCAAATAAAATATTTTGCTCAATATTTATTTTTAACACTTTATTGATTTTATCAATTACATTTTTTCTTGCATCAGAAATTTCTTTCTGCCAATTCTGCCCATCATCATAAGGTGCATTTATCATTACAAACCAATTTTCTTTTCCCTTTGGAGCATCATCAGGATTTAATTTACTCGAAATATAAATATAAACAGTTGGTTCATCAGGTATAATCTTTTGTGTTGTCAGCTGGTCAAATTCTTTTTTATAGTCTTCAGAAAAAATAATGTTATGAGTTTCAAGCTGAGGAAATTGATTATCAACAGCCCAGTAAAACACAACACCTGATAATGATGGCTTAAGTTTTTTATATCGTTTGCTTTCAAATTTGTTTATATCATTCAAAAGATTTTTGAAAGTAATGTTTACATCAACATTCGAAATTACTTTGTCGAAAGGAATTTTTTCTCCATTAACATTTATTCCAACTGCAGTTTTATTTCTAAGCATTATTTCTTCAACAATCGAATTGAAATGAAATATTACTCTTTTTTTCTCGGCAAGATTTTTCAATGCATTTGTGATTGAATAAATTCCACCAACCGGCAAATAACTACCTGGAAAATATTCGACATAAGGAATTATGTTTAAAGTTGCAGGCGCTTCAAATGGATTTGAGCCATTATAAGTTGCATAACGGTCAAACAACTGAATAAGTTTTTTATCTTTGAAGAAAGAAGAAACTGCCTGATGAACAGTTCTGAATGAATCAATTTTATGAATATTAAATAAAGTTCGAAGAGCTTTTTGGTTAAAAAGTGTTTTAGGATCTGATGGTGAATTGAAAAGAAATAAATCAGCAGTCAGATCATAAATTGTTTTTGAATAGTTGAAGAAATCATTGAGTGTTTCTTCATCGTCCATGGTTTTTTCAGAAATTTCTTCACCAAACTTCTCTAAATCGGAATAAGCATTGATAAAGGTTCCATCATTAAAAAAGTATCTGCAAACAGTTTCTAATTTTTTAAGTGATAAATAATCATTAAGTTCTTCACCACATTCATTAAATAAGTCATTTAACACATACGGCATTGTCAGTAAAGATGGACCGGTATCAAATCTGAAACCTTGTTCATAAAATTGAGAAGCTTTACCTCCGGCATAAGAATTTTTTTCAAAGATATGAACTTCATTACCTTTTGCTGCTAATCTTGCCGCAGCTGATAATCCACCTAAACCTGCTCCAATGATTGCGATCTTTTTCATTTTCTTCTGCTTAATGAGATTTCATAAAAGAGAATCCACAATGAAATCATTGAAAAAGAATAAAGAAAATCTTCAAGTGGAATGGTTATAAATCTTTTACCAAAAAATGCTGCATCGTTATATGTAACAACCGGTATCGAAGTAAGAAAATAATTTACAATCAGAAATGGTACAAAACTGATTAGCATTGTTAACCAGTAATGATATGAATTAAGTAATTGTGGTTTTATCAGTATTGAAAGTATAAAAAATATTGCCGTAAAAATTGTAACTGTAAATGTGTAGTGCTGATGATTAAAAACTAATGCAATTATCAGAAGCAGTAACGCTATAACCCCAAAAATAGTTTTACTTAAGCGAATCTCTTTTTCTTTTACATAAAATTTTACTGTTTCATAAATAAAAACACACGAGTAAGGTACGGTTATAAAGAAAAGAATTTCTTCAAGCGGCAAACCAAAAAAATATATTCCGATAAGATGTTCAGGGTTAAAAGCCCAATCACCTCTTTTTGTTGCGATTGAGTCCCAGATTATATAAGCGGTGCTTACAATTAAAATTGAGAAAATAAGTCTTGGAATTTTTTTATAATAAGTAAGATTTTTATCGAATGATAAAACTAAAGGGAAGAAAATTATCAATATGTTGATAATTAGATAAGTGCTCATAAAAAAGCCGGTTTTATACCGGCAAGATAATCACGGTAAATATTATTTATGTAAGCTTTAATAATCTAACCTCTACTAATCCTCTGAAGAGCAATGCAATTTTAGCTGGGTTGGAAACTCTTACTCTTCTTTTCATCAGCTCTTTTACTTTTAACCTTTGAATTTTTCTGAACAGAGCAACATAGTATAAGTAAGCAGAATAGACTCCAAGTTTAACTCCGTGTGGAAGCTTTTTAATTCCTTCCAACGCTTCACGAAATTCTTTTTCAACTTCCTGTTCAAGATTTTTCTTACTCTCGTCATCAATTTTATTAGCGTGGCTGATTCCTGGTAAATAAATTCTTTCGCGTTCTTCCATATCGCTTTTGATATCACGGAGAAAATTAACCTTCTGAAAAGCAGAACCCAAACTTCTTGCAGGTTCAATAAGCTGCTGAAATAATTCTTTATCATCTCCACAAAAAACTTTCAGACACATTAAACCAACAACTTCCGCTGAGCCGTATATGTATTCATTATATTCATCTTTTTCGTAATAAGAGTTTGATAAATCCATTTCCATACTTTTGAGAAATGCATCTATATAGTGATAATCAATTTTATATTGATTAACTGTTTGAACAAATGCTTGTAGAATCGGATTTGTGGAAATACCACTTCTGATTGCTTCTTCTGTATCTCTTCTGAAATCTTCAATGAGTTTCCTTTGATTGTAACCAAGGAATGTATCAACAATTTCATCAGCAAGACGAACAAATCCGTAGATGCCATAAATTGCATCACGGTATTTGGGTGAGAACGCTGCAATTCCCAAACTGAATGATGTGCTGTAAGTTTTTGTTACGAGCTTACTGATATTGAATGATGTTTTATTGTATAATTCCATAATCTTCCTTTATTCTTTCGGTTACAAGTTTGGAACTAATAATTACCATTGGTAAACCTGTTCCTGGTGTGGTTGAAGCTCCAACATAATACAAATTAGGAAAAACCTCATCTTTGTTTTTAGGTCTGAAAGCTCCAACCTGATTGATACCGTGAGCTAATCCAAGTCCGGAACCTTTATAAAGATTGAACATCTTTTCCCAATCAACCGGAGAATATATTTCTTTAACAAGTGTATTTGCTTCAATATCAAAACCGGTTCGTTGAGATAAATCTTTAATTATATTGTTTGCAATTTCAACTTTATCATCCCAATTGCTTTTGTATCGTCTATCCGGAACAGGACAGAGAATAAAAATATTTTCGCAACCTTCAGGCGCACATTCATGATTTGATTTTGATGAAACATTAACATAGTAATATGGCTTCTGAGGAATTATTGAAGAAGTAAAAATTTTGTCTGCATAACCTCTGAAGTTACTTCCAAGAAAATAATTGTGATGCATTAAAGAATCTATCTTTCCTTTAACACCAAGATAAATAGTAAACGGAGCTAAAGTCCAATCCATCTTATCAAGTTTTTCTTCTGAATATTTTTTCCTTCCTAAAATCATTCCGCGGAAAGCAGCAGCATCCGAATTTGAAATGAAAATATCAGCTTCCCAGACTTTTCCATTATTATCTATAAGTGAATTTAATTTACCATTTGAATTAGAAACACCAACAATTTCAGTATTGAAAACAAATTTTACTCCGCGCTCGTTTAGGATTTTCATAAGCTCTTCAACTATGCGATACATTCCGCCTTTAACTTTCCAGTAACCATCGTGCTTCATTTCTGTATAGTTTAGTAAAGAATAAATTGCCGGCGTTTGAAAAGGAGTTGAACCTAAGAAAAATGCTACGAGTGAAAAAATTACTCTAACCTGTTCTGATTCAAAATTCTTTTCAACCTCTGTCCACATTTTTCTGAATAAGTAGGGAAGATGTTTCAAGGGAACTCTCGTCAACTTAAGAATGTAATCAACAACATTATCATAATTTGATTTAACAACTTTATCTTCTGTATCGTGAAAAAATTCACCTGCTTTGGCAAGGTACTTTTCAACTTTTACAGCGAGATTAGGTTCAATGTCTTTGAATTCTTCATCTAACTTCGAGAGAGTTTTCCAGATTTTATAAGCTCTTGGATCATTTTCAAAATATACCTGATAAAGTGGATCTAATTCTTCAAGCTCAATCGGATTTTTCATCCCGACTGATTTAAAAAGTTCTTCAAGTTCATAACTCATACTCATAAATGATGGACCGACATCAAAAGTAAATCCATCAATCTTAAGCTGATTAAGTCTTCCGCCCGGCTTTGAATGTTTTTCAATTACTGTGACATCATAACCAAGATGTGAAAGCCGAAGTGCGGTTGATAAACCTCCTAAGCCAGAGCCAATAATAATTGCAGTTTTAGTTTTTTGATTTTTCATACAGTAACCAAAACCAATTTAATTTATATTTAGTTCCATAATTATTTCATTTTGGCAGGAAATTAACTGAGTGAAAATAATAAAAAGTACAATTAAATTCAAACAATTCATTATTGAAAATAAAACATCAAATAG
>JAIMAZ010000141.1 GCA_023511695.1 Ignavibacterium sp. | reverse complement strand
TTATTGTTCTTCAAAAGATTTATCAATCTTACTTCAGGATATGGTTCTCCTTTTGAATTTGTTGAATCAACAATTCCATCTGAAAACATCAAAAGAATATCGCCTGGTAAAATATTGATACTTTCAATCTGATATTTTGCGTGAGGTACAGGTCCAAGTACCGGACCGGTTACTGAAAGATACTCGACTTTATTTTTTTTACTGCAGTAAAACAGCGGTGGATTGTGTCCTGCGTTTGTATAAAGAAACAAGCCGTTTTTATCTGTTGAAAGTTCGCCATAGAACAATGAAGAGAATTTGTCATCTTCAAAAATTTTATTTACAAGCTGATTCATTTTTTTCATCAGCGGAGTAATTTTTATTTCAAAATTACTTGCCATTCTTAATGCACCAGAAATATACATCGCTTCAGCTGCAGCAGAAACACCTTTGCTTGCAGCATCGCCTAATGCAATACCGAGTCTATCCTGATCATCACCAATTTCCAGATAATCAAAGAAATCTCCACCGACTATTTCAGCAGGATCTGTAACACCGAAAATATCGTAGTTATGAAATTTATATTCATGCTCTGGTAAGATTGATTTTTGAAGCTGACGTGCTTTATCTAAATCAGCTTTAAGGTTGCTTGCACTTTGAAGAATTCTTTTTTGTCTTATCTGAGATGTAAGAGCTGTTGCAATTATGCTCATATTCAAACGAAACTCTTCATCTAAGGAATTACTGTTGAGAGCAAGAATATATTCATAATAAATTTTCCCGTTAAGTTTAATTCTTGAACCAACTCCTGTTGCAGAATATCTGAAAATTCCTTTCTTCTTCAACTCGGTTAGAGTTTCATCAGCAAGAATGGTTCTTTCTTTGGCAATGCGGTCAAACTCCGGATAATTTTTCAATCTGATTCTGAATCTCGGATCTATCGTTTCCATTTTGCCAGTCTGATAAAGCAATTTGTAACTGAAAGTCTCAGGATCAAGTTTCCAGATTCTTCCACCAGTAATTTCAAAACTTTTGTCGTTTACTATCTGTTCAAGAACATATTTAAGCATGTCTTCTTCGCTGTTAAACTTCTGAGAAGCAATGCTTTCAATTGTTTTATGTAATTTCTTTTGATCCAATTTTGTATTCCTTAATTTGAATAAAAGTCTATCATCTGTTGAATTGCTCTTTTACAAACAGCACAAAAATTATCAATTGAAATTGATTTCATTGTGCAATCGTATGCAGGTCTGTAAACTCCTTTAGCACTGTAGCCGCCTCCTTCAAAGACTCCGATTTTATTTTTGAATTCTTTCGTTGGAGGAGTTGGAATTGGAGTGTCGTCATCAATTAAATCTTTCCACTTAGAATCAAAATCAACTAAAGTTGTAAGATTCAGATCTAATGGTTCTACATCGAGAGGATAAAATTCTGAATAAGCTACTTCAGAAGTATAATATTCATCACCAAGAGAAGCGAAACCATGTCCAAATTCATGAGTAAAAATATATTCGGAATTTGAATTATCGCTCACACAAACTGAATAGTGGTTGTAAATAGAACCACCGCCATATTTTCCTGTGTTGACCAATACATAAATCTGATCATAAGGTGCATTTGATGCTAAGGAGCGTAAAGTTTTATTGTCATAAATCATCAGATAACGATCCACCCCAAATGTGTAGAAACTAGAATTTGCAATTGTTCTTCTCCAGATATTATATGCGGGAATATCTGTTCCGCTTTCTTCAGACCATGCAAGTACTGCGTGAACATTAAATTTATTTTTGTTTTCTTTGAATGGTGAAGAGTTGAAAAGATAGTTTGAAAATCTTTCACAATCCTTTATAAACTTCAAACTATCATCTTTTGTGTAGCCATCAGGAATAATTACGATATCAACTTTTACTTCTGGCCTACCATTGCTGATAATATTTTTAATCGGAAAGCTTAACGGTTTTTCTTTTTTAATAAAGTAGTCAAATGGATCAACTTTATATTCAAATTTCTTATGAAGATTATTTTTTTTATCTCTCGAATAAAACTCAACTATTACGGAATTTTTAGGAAACGGAAATACAATAGTTTCACTGAATGATTTAGTTGTTTGTTTTGCTTCTTCGGTTGTAAGCCATTCACTGAACAATGTGGAATATGTTCTTGAATAAATTTCTTTTCCTGTTGTTTCATCTTTCACAATAAATTTGTATTTGCCATAATTAAAAACATCTATCAGATTATTTTTGCTTCCACCCCAAAATGGTTCCTGCAATAATTCATCAATAGAATAAATCTCCAGGGTATCATTACCAGTGTGATAATAATCTATCCGAAGAGTTTTATCGAAGAAATAATAGTCGAAATCAATTTGAGCATAATTGCTGAATTGGATTGTTATAAAAAGAAGTAAGATTATTTTTTTCATCTGGTTTATGATTTGGATTGATGAACTACAATTTGAGTAAAAGGTATTTCAATTTTGTGTTTGTTAAATTCTTCATAAATTTTTTCACGCATACGACATTGCATTGACCACGCGTTTTTATAATCATCGGTTCTGGCAACTAATCTGAAATCAAGTGATGAAGCACCAAAATTGATAAGGAAAACCTCTGGTAAAATTTCTTTTGAACAATCAGGATCATTTTTAGCAATATCTAATAAGATTTCTTTCACTTTACTGATATCACTTCCATATGCAACACCAACATCAACTACTACACGAGTGAGAGAGTTAGGATAAGTAATGTTAACTAATCGTGATTTAACAATTTCATTGTTTGGAATAATCACAATGTTATTATCAAAATCCAGAATTTTGGTGCTTCTTATTCCGATATCCACAACATCACCAACTTGATTATCAGCATATCTTATTCTGTCTCCGATTCTAAACGGACGATCGGTCATAATGATAAAACCAGAAATCATATTCGATAAAGTTTCCTGTGCAGCGAGCGCTATAGCAAGAGAGCCAACTCCGAGTGAGACAACAAATGCACTAATGTCAATATTGAATTTTGCTAATACAATAACTACAGCAAGTGCGAATACTATTATTTTGATAACTTTTTTTAGAAGTGGAATTATACTTCCACTTAAATTACGGTTATCATTTGAATCAATTTTATTTGCATACCAATCAAGAAAAACATTTATATATCTGAAGGAAACTATAAGAAGTATAACAATCAACGCTATGAATAAAATTGCTTCAGCAATCGAAACAAGATTATCGAGAAATGGATAGATTTCGATCAAGGGCTTGGGAAGAAACTTTGATTCGCTTTTAATACCATCTTTAAATATTTCCACGGAAAGAAAAATTCCGGCCAGAAATGATAATCGATAGATTGCTGAACCTGAGGCTGAAATTATTTTATCATCAAGATCAGTTTTGGTTTTTGCAACAAATGGTTTAATTATTTTCTTGATTAAGTAAGCAAGAAATTTCGAGCCAAAGAATGATAGAATGATAACAATTGCTACGAGAATCACTCTGTATAAAAGATCGTCCTGGAGTAAATCACGTAGGAAATTAAAAATCCAAGCACTCATTTTACTTTCCTTGAACCTGGTTTAACAAGTGGAATAGTACCTTCTTTACATATAGGACACTCTTCAGGAAGATATGAGACGACTTCAAGCTGGAGAGCGCTTTTGAATGGATAACCAAAATCAACTTTGCCATTACTTCTATCAACAATTGATGCAACTCCGATAACTTTCGCACCGAAGTTTTTAACAATTTCAATTACTTCAAAAACAGAACCACCGGTTGTTACAACATCTTCACACACTAAAACTTTTTCATTTTCTGATAAAGAAAAACCTCTTCGCAAAGTCATTTGATTGTTTTCTCTTTCAGTAAAAATTGATCTTTTCCCTAATTGACGGGCAACTTCATAACCAACGATAATTCCACCCATTGCCGGAGCAATAACGGTATCTATTTCATTATTACGAAAATGATCTGTTAATAATGAACATACATCGGAAGTATGATTTGGAAATTGAAGAACTTTTGCACACTGAAAATACTGATTACTGTGTCTTCCGGATGTTAACAGAAAATGTCCTTCGAGTAAAGCATTTGTCTCCAGAAATATTTTCAGGATCTGCTGATCAGTCAAGCTCATCAAGCAAATCCTCCATTTCGTTCAGTGCTCTACGATCATTTTTTTCGCGGGCAAGTTTAATACCTTTACGCAAAAGAAATTTTGCTTCTTCAATTTCGTTTTGATTAATCTTTAATGAAGCATATTGCATATAAGCAGGAACATAACCAGGATCAGCTTCAAGAAGTTCTTTAAAGTATTCTTCAGCTTTTTCATCATCATTCATAGTCATATATTCAAGCGCAATTCCATAAAGAAGGAATGAATCGAAAGGTTGTTGTTCAAGCATTTCAAGAAGAGATTCTAATCTGGATTTCATTTTATTCTTTCTTCTATTTTTTGTGCAAGTTGAAAATCTTTTTCAGTTACTCCACCGGCACTGTGAGTTGATAAATTAATTTTTACTTTATTCCAACCATAAATTAAAATATCAGGATGATGATCCATTTTCTCAGCCTCAAGTGCAACAGAGTTTACAAATGATATTGCTCCTATAAAATCTTTAAATATAAATTCCTTACTGATTGAATTGTTAACATAAATCCAATTATTAAGCAATTTCAGGTGTTCTAAAATTTGTTGATTCGTTAATGCAGTCATAATGATTTGATGTTATTGTTTTTACTTCTCAAATTTAAACAAAAAAAGACGCATTCTGAAGAGAATGCGTCTTAACAATAATGAGATTTAATTTAAGACTCTTTTGATTCCTGCTGAATCGGTTGTTCAGGGGTCTCTTCGATGAAAACCAATTCGTCAGAATTTTCAAAATGTTTTGCTATAATTGTTGAACCTTCTTTGAATGAGCCACGAAGAATTTCTTCAGCAAGTGGATCTTCTACATATCGTTGAATAGCTCTTCTTAATGGTCTTGCACCAAATTTTTCATCATAACCTTTGTCAACAAGAAAGTTCTTTGCAGACTCATCAAGCACAATATTCATTTTCTGATCTTTCATATTCTGCAATAAGTCTTTCAACTCAATATCAATAATTTTGAGAATGTCTTCTTTATTCAGACTTCTGAATACAATTGTTTCATCAATTCTGTTAAGGAACTCCGGATTGAATAACTTTCTCATTGCTTCCTCAACTGTGTCTTTCATATGAGCATAGTTGTCAGCTTCTTCTTTAGTACCAAATCCAAACGAGCTGATGTTCTTCAAATCTTTTGTACCAATGTTGGAAGTCATAATGATAATTGTATTCTTGAAATCAACTTTTCTTCCAAGACTATCAGTGAGCATTCCATCATCAAGCACCTGAAGCAAAATGCTGAAAATATCAGGATGTGCCTTTTCAATTTCATCGAACAATACAACTGAGTAAGGTTTGCGTCTTACTTTTTCAGTCAACTGTCCGCCTTCTTCATAACCGACATATCCCGGAGGCGCTCCAACAAGTCTTGAAACCGAGAATTTTTCCATATATTCACTCATATCTATTCGAATCAGAGCATCTTCACTGTCGAATAAGTATTTTGCAAGTACTTTGCACAACTCAGTTTTACCAACACCGGTTGGACCCAAGAAAATAAAGCTACCGATTGGTCTGTTTGGATTTTTTAATCCGGCTCTTGTTCTTCGGATAGCTTTAGTAAGTTTTATTACAGCTTCATCCTGACCAACAATATGCTGTTTAAGAGCATCTTCCATCTTAAGCAGTTTTTCTGATTCAGTTTGTGCAATTCTGTTAACAGGAATTCCTGTCATCATTGCAACAACAGTAGCAATATCTTCCTCTGTTACATCGTGAACAATATCTTTAGTCTTGTTTTCCCACTCTCTTTTAGCAAGTTCAAGTTCTGCCTGAAGATTTCTTTCTTTATCGCGAAGTCTCGCAGCTTCTTCATAATCCTGCATCTTTACAACGCGAGCTTTTTCTTTTCGTAAATTTTCAATTTCTTCTTCAAGGTCTAGAATTTCTTTAGGAACTTCAAAATGCCCCATATGAACTCTTGAGCCAGCTTCATCAATTACATCAATAGCTTTATCCGGCAGATGTCTGTCAGTAATATATCTGTTACTGAGTTTAACAGCAGCTTCAATTGCTTCTTTAGTATATCTTACACGATGATGCTCTTCGTATTTGAATTTAATGTTTTCAAGAATCTGAAGAGTTTCTTCATAAGATGGCGGTTCAACCATAACTTTCTGGAATCTTCTGTCTAATGCGCCGTCAGTCTCAATGTATTTTCTGTATTCATCAAGTGTTGTAGCACCAATGCATTGAATATCACCGCGAGCCAAAGCAGGTTTGAACATATTTGAAGCATCAAGCGAACCTGAAGCACCACCAGCACCAACAATAGTATGTAATTCATCGATGAAAAGAATTACATCTTCAGCTTTTTCAAGTTCGTTCATTAACGCTTTCATTCTTTCTTCAAACTGACCGCGATATTTTGTGCCGGCAACAAGTCCTGCCAAATCCAAAGTTACAACTCTTTTATCCTGCAAAGTTCTGGGAACTTTTTTCTGAATAATTCTAAGAGCTAATCCTTCGGCAATTGCAGTTTTACCAACACCTGGTTCACCAATAAGAACCGGATTGTTTTTCTTTCTTCGGCTGAGAATCTGAGCAACTCTTTCAATTTCTTTCTCGCGACCAACAACAGGATCGAGTTTATCTTCCATTGCAAGTTTAGTCAAATCACGACCAAAGTTATCCAAAACCGGAGTTTTTGTTTTTTCAGGTTTTCTATCTGCAACTGGTGGTCGTGGCTGATTAGGATCTTTAGGAGATTTACTGCTTAGCATTTCGTTTAATTCAGCACGTGCAGCATCATAAGTTACATTGAACTGATGAAGAATCTGTGTAGCGATATTATCTTCATCTCTTAAAAGTGAAAGAAGAAGATGTTCTGTACCGATAACATCGGCTTTGTATATTTTTGATTCGATCTGAGTAATCTTAAGAACTTTTTCTGCCTGCTTAGTAAGTGGAATATTTCCGATGGTCAGCGTACCACCAGAAGTTCTGACAGTATCTTCAATTGCTTTTTTAAGTTTGAGTAAATCGCAATCAAGATTTCTTAAAATTTTAACAGCAACACCTTGCCCTTCCCGGATAATTCCGAGCAGCAGATGTTCAGTACCAATATAATCGTGTCCAAGTCTTAAAGCTTCTTCACGGCTGAGTCTTATTACATCCTGCAGTCTGTCTGAAAAGTTTCCATCCATAGTTTTATACCTTTAAGTGTTTAATTTGTAACAAAAATTTTTTGAATTCCGTTTCTTTTGCAATATATAAATGCAAAAAGGGTTTATCAATAGCTGAGAGAATAATTTAACCCCAATATTCAATAGTCAATGCCAAATAAAGTGCCATTAATTCTTATGCAATTTTACTGAAATTTTAAGCTTAAAAAAATGTAAAATATTATTTTGAAATAAAGCCGGTCATCTATTCTTAATATCTAACAAAATGACTAAGAAAGTTTGTAATTCTTACAAATAGTATGAATAATTAACC
>JAIMAZ010000140.1 GCA_023511695.1 Ignavibacterium sp. | reverse complement strand
ACTTTTTCTCTTACTAATCTTCTTTTAAAAACTTTTGACACTAATATTCTTCTCCAAATTTAAATTGCAAAAAACCAGAACACAGTTAATGCTAATGCCTCTCTTATTGTATTATAAAGTTCAGAAAAAAAACTCAGCTTTAGTTCAGACGCAATAGTTTTAATTTTAAGTTTATGAAATTTACTTATTTCTTTTATTCGTACAAGATGAAAAGAATCGGAAACAATAACTAAGTTATTTTGTTCTGTCTCACTTAATCTTGACTTTAAAAATTGAATTTGTTCTGTTGTTGATGTAGTATTACTTTCAATAACAATATTTTCAAACGATACATTTTTACTTTTTAAATAATTCATTGCAACTTCTGCCTCACTCAATTCGCCTGGAGCATTACTTCCGGTTAGAAATAATTTTTTGATATTGTGATTTTTCAAAAGCTCAATTGCTTTATCAACTCTTGCAGCTAAAATCGGACTAGGTTTATTATCAGACCAAACTGCTGCACCTAAAACAACAACTGTGTAAGAAGTTTTGCTATCGAGTGGTTCTAATTTAACTCTTTCTTCTCGAGAAAGAATAAAAAATAATGAATAGATTAAAATCAGAACCATTATTATAACTGAAAACAATATTGACTTAATAAAAATTCTATTTAGATTTTTTCGCATTCCCAAAATCAGAGAAAAGATAAACGATAACAAAACAAGTTGGTATAGTGTATAACACAAACCTGTGAATAATTTATTCCCGAACTGGCCGAAAACATAAATTGAATTGAATGGCAGGTTAATTTTAGTAGAGATGAAGCCAATTAAAAGAAAAAGATAAGAACTAACCAGCAAAGAAGATAATAGTTTAAGATTAATTTTAATCTTTGGGTTCAAAAGAACAATGAGCAATAAAATTTCTGAAATCAGATATATAATCAGATTGAAAAGGTTTCCAGTAATTGCAATATCAATATTCTTAATTGAAAGATTCTGATTTTGATACTTAAAGAAATAGAGCAAAAATAATTGAAGCCCTAGAGCAATAATCAATAGATACAGAACAGTTTTGTTTTCGTTATTGGAAGATTTCATTCAGGATTTACTTATAATTTCATTACAAAGTTAAGCAAGCAGAATAGAATTTTCGAATACAAAAATGTGGTGCATATCAAGTTAGTTTAGAAGGTTGGAATAAGAAAGGCACCTCGAAAGGTGCCTTAAAAATTTTATTGGAGTTTAAATACGACAGGAATTGATACCTGAACTCTTACAGGCTTTCCTCTCTGTTTACCAGGTTTGAATTTAGTTTTCTTTACTGCTTCAAGAGCTGCTTCATCGCAACCAGCACCGATTCCTTTAATAATTTTTGCATCTCTTACATCACCATTCTCATCAACGAATGCTAATACATAAACTTTTCCTTCAACTCCGGCTCTCTTTGCAATTTCAGGATAAACTATTTTCTGTTGTATTGCCTGAATTCCTCCGATTGGTTCCGGCATTTCTTCTACTGCAACGAAGTATTGAGGTTCTTCTTCAACTATTTTTTTATCCTCTTTTGGAGGTGGAGGAGCTTCAACTGTTGCATTTATATCTATTTCTGTTTCGCCAATTTCTATATCCTCAAGAACTTCATCTGATGGCGCTTCAATCGGGATAGGAGGTTTTGGTGGTGGAGGAGGACGATTCTCCTGTTTTGTCTGTTGGATATCTTCAACAGTAAATAATTCTTGTGGTCCTTCGATTTTTACTTCCTTTCCACCAAAATCGGGAAAGAATTTAAATGCTACAATCATCAGGACCAAAGCTGCAATTAAACTGATCTCGAAGACCCTTCTGTATTTAGCCATAAGATCAGCTTTTTTCGTTTTTCTAAGCGGCATCTTGTTTTCTCCTCAAATCATAAATTTTGGTTACTAACTTAATTATTGATAAAGGTATTGTCAAATAACTTTTCAGGTATTTTTACAGATTTTTTTCCGGAAAGTTCCAACTAAACCCTGAGAAAATTGTTTAATGAAACAAAATATCTTCTATAAATAAGTTCAGCAAGATAACTACCGGTAATTGCTCCGATAAAATCGGCAACCCAATCTAAAACTTCAGCACTTCTTCCGGGAACGAATAGTTGGTGAAGTTCATCAAGTAAGGCATAGCCGGAAGCAATTATAACAGTAATTAAAATAATATTTTTTTTTAGTTCAGGAAATTTTGTCTGGTATTTCAATGTAAGATTCAAAAAAAATCCTAATACGAAGAAAGCAAGGAAATGATTTATCTTATCGCTCACTTCAACAGAGGGAAGTCTGTCTGAAGGCAAACTTGTCAGTATGAAAATTGTAACCCAATGAATAATCAAAGGCAAGTAAATAAATAAAAATACTCTGTTAATTTTTTTCAAAGGACCTCTTGATGAAATTTATTGAAGCAGGAATATTTTTCATTAATTCTGAAGCAACTATTCCAAACTCAGTTTTTTTATTCAATAATAAATCTGCTGTAAGGCCATGCAGATAAACAGAGACTAAAGCAGCATTTGTTGAGTTTTTAATTTGCGAATAAAATCCTGCAACCATTCCTGTTAAAACATCACCACTTCCGAATTTTGCTAAACCATTATTGCCTGTCGAGTTAATAAAACAATTGCCATCAACGCTAAATGTAATTGTCGGTGCACCTTTAAGCACTAATGTTGTTTTATATTTCTGAGCGAAATCTTTTCCAATCTGAAAAACATCTTTTTCTAAATCTTCTATGCTTAAGGACGTTAGCGAGCAGAACTCTCCATAATGCGGAGTTAGAATACATTTTCGCAAATCGGTTTTAGCCAAAATCTCTTTTAGAGCAAACAATGCATCTGCATCAATTACTGCATAGTTGAAATCTTTCTTCTTAAAAAACTGATGTACAAATTTTATTGTATCTTCTTCCCTTCCAATTCCCGGACCTAAAGCTACTACATCGGCCCATTTAATTTTTTGTTCAAGATTTTTATAATCTTCCGGAGTTAAATAATTGCTTCGCTCATCACCATAGGATTGAATAACAAGTTCAGTAAATTTTTTGTGAATGAATTTTTTAATTGATCTCGGAATAGCTAATACTGAAGCGCCTGCTCCGGAATATAATACTGAACCAGCAGATAATATTGCAGCTCCGGGATATTGATATGATCCTGCGATTGTAAGAACTTTGCCGGCAGAATATTTATTTATTCTCTTATTTCTTTTTGGTAAAAATTGATAGGCGTCTTCTGGTTCAATCAAAAAAGTATCTGTAAAAACATGATTAAAGTAATCCCGACCCACACCAATTTCACGAAGAACAATTTCGCCGCAAAATTCATAACCCTTATTTACAAATAAGCCTTTCTTAAATTCTCCAAGTGTAATAGTCAAATCAGAATTGAAAATTATATTGCCATTTCCTGTATCTGCATTTAAACCAGTTGGAACATCAAGGGCAACTTTAACAGTTTTGAATTTATTTAGCTCATTTATAATGGAGGCAATTGGTTCTTTTAATTCACCGGAAAAGCCACTACCAAGAATAGCATCAATAATTAAATCTGAATTTTGGATAAGTTTTATTTGTTTAATACCGGAGAATTGAGTTAGTTTTAGATTTTTTCTTATAGGGGTTAGGTTGCTGCATATTTCAAAATTAGCTCTGCAATCATCACTCATTGAAAGCGGATCACCCAAATAAATAACCTGAACATCAATTCCATTATTAGATAATTGTCTGGCAACTGCAAATCCATCACCACCATTATTTCCTCTTCCACAAACAACTCCAACTGAGGATATTTCTGGAAATCTAGACAGAATAGTTTCAGCAATTCCTATTGCTGCATTTTCCATCAAAACAATTCCAGGCACTTGCAATTTATTAATTGCAAATGAATCTAAAGCACGGATTTGTGAATTTGAATATAAAGGAATCATTTTATCAGTTGGAAATTTTTCTGATGCAAAGTTATTAAATATCTGATAACTTTTACAGGTAAGAAGTAATCAGATTCAGAAGTGTTCCTGGTAAGATTCCAAGTAATACAACCAAAATTGCAGAAATAAATACTGCAAGAAGTCCAGTATTACTTTTTGCAATTTCTAATTCATCAGAGGAATCATAGAAATACATAAGAACAACTAAACGCAAATAGAAGTAAACGCTAATAACGCTTGATAGAACACCTAAAATAGCTAACCAGGTTAATTTTGCTTCGATGGCTGCGATAAAGATATAGTATTTTCCGAAGAAACCGGCAAAAGGTGGAATGCCGGCAAGTGAAAACATAAACAAAGATAAAAGTGCTGCTAATAATGGTTGTCTTGTTCCCAATCCACGATAAGAATTTAGTTCAAGATTAGATTCTTCTTTTCCTTCAACAAGACTAACAATTCCAAATGCACCAAGATTCATAAATGAATATGCAGCGAGATAAAATATTATTCCGGCAATTCCTGCAGCATTTGATGCTGCCAATCCTATCAAAAGATAACCTGCGTGAGAAATTGATGAGTAAGCAAGCATTCTTTTGATATTGGTTTGAGCAATTGCAACAATACTTCCGAAGAACATCGAGAGAACTGAAATTACTGATAAGTAAGGTGTAATTATTTTCATCGCACCGGAAGTGAAAAGAACAAACAGAGAAACAATAATTGCACTGAATGCAGCAACTTTTCCTGCAGTTGAAAATAATCCCGCAACAGTTGAAGGCGCACCTTGATAAACATCCGGCACCCACATATGAAACGGAAATGCAGCAATTTTAAAAGAGAACCCAATCAGGAATAGTAATACTCCGGTAAGAAACAACAAATTTCCTGACAAATCAGAAAACCTGGATGCGATTACATCAAATGATGTGCTTTGAGCTGTTCCATAAATAAGAGCAATACCATACACGACGAAACCTGTAGCAAAGGCACCGAGCAAAAAATATTTTAATGCAGATTCTGTAGCAGTTAATCTTTTTCTATTAATTCCGGCTAAAACATAAAACGAAACTGACATAACTTCTAGTCCAAGGAAAATCATAAATAAATCTTTTGCACCAGCCATAAACATCATTCCCAAAACTGAAGTTTGAAGTAAGATATAATACTCACCAAAGTAAGCATCATACTTTTTCAAATAATCAATTGAAAGGAAGCAGATAATTGCAGCACTAAAAGTAAAAATGAAATAAAAGATATGAACATAGCCTCCAGTAGCAAGCATATTTTGTAAAATCACCGAGCGATTATCTAAAGTAAGGAGCGAATAAAATCCGGAAGAAAGAAAAACGAGAATTGAAAACCAGCTTAAATAGTTTTCACTCTTTTTTGAATACATTTCAATAGTAGTTGATATAAGTATTCCAATTGCAATTATTACAAGTGGTAGAGTATTATAAAATTCCTGAATGTTATTGTACATATATCAAAAACTCATTTATCTGTTGTTTATAATTTTCTCTGCAGTTTGAACTGGTGTAAAAACCTGATTAATAATCTTCGCAGTGGTTTTTTCGGATACTTTTAAGAAAGTTGAGGGATAAATTCCAATCCAAACAATTAAAATGAAAATAGGAATCATTACAAAAATTTCTCTGGCATTCATATCTTTCAGTCCATTGAGAGAAGGATTCTTTACTTCACCAAATACCACTCTTTGATACATCCATAACAAATAAACTGCGGCAAAAATAACTCCAGTTGCCGCAAACGCAGTAAACCACCAACTATTCAATACACCTGATTTGAATGAACCAAGAAGAATAAGGAACTCACCGATAAAACCATTTAGTCCAGGTAAACCAACCGAAGAAAGAGAAGCAAACAATAATGAAAAAGCGAAGAAAGGAACAAGCTTAGCAATTCCGCCATAATCAGCAATTTCACGGGTGTGAGTTCTTTCGTAAATAACTCCAACTAAAAGGAATAATGCGCCAGTTGAAAGTCCATGGTTAATCATTTGAATGACCGCACCTTGAACGGATTCCTGAGTCATTGCAAAAATTCCAAGTACTACAAATCCTAAGTGAGAAACTGAAGAATAAGCAACAAGTTTTTTCATATCTGTTTGAACCATTGCTACTAAAGCACCGTAAATTATTCCAATAACAGCAAGAATAGAAAAGTATGGTGCGAAATAAAGTGAAGCTTCCGGAAACAGCGGAAGATTAAATCTAAGTAAACCATAAGTTCCCATTTTAAGTAAAACACCTGCAAGAATAACTGAGCCAGCAGTTGGTGCCTGAACATGTGCATCAGGTAACCAGGTATGTAACGGGAATAAGGGAACTTTGATTGCGAAGCTCAATCCAAATGCAAGGAACATCCATAATTGAATATCACGAGAAATTGTTGGTGCAACTTTGTAGAGTTGTGTTATATCAGTTGTAAAATAACCAAGTGACTCTGATGCATAAACAGCAAGCCAAATGATTGCAACCAACATTAGTAAGCTTCCGAACATTGTATAGAGAAAGAATTTTATTGCTGCATAAATTCTTTCTTTTCCTCCCCAAATTCCAATAATGAAATACATTGGAATAAGCATCGCTTCCCAGAAAATATAGAACAGGAATAAATCGAGAGAAACGAAAACACCAATCATTCCTGTTTCAAGCAGAAGCATAAAGAAAGTAAACTCTTTAATTTTATGTTCAATGCTTGACCAGCTTGAAATTAAAGTAAGTGGAGTTAAGAATGTTGTAAGCAATACCAACAGAAGTGATAAACCATCAACTCCGACAAAATAGTAAATGTTTAAACCGCTTATCCAGGTAAACTTGTGAACAAACTGAAATTCGGATGATGAATGATCAAATCCAAAGTAAACAATTAGTGATACGACAAAAGCAATAACCGAAAAAACTAATCCTGTAATTCTTATTGCAGAAGCTTTTTCTTTATTTATAAACAGTAAAGCAAAAGCACCTACAAGAGGAAGAAGAATCAGATATGTAAGAAGAAAATTATTTTCCATAGATTAAAAACTTAAAATAATCCATAATAAAGCTACAGCTATTCCAAGCACCATTACTAATGCATAAAGCTGAGCTACTCCAGTTTGAATTTTTCTTATTGAAGCAGAAATCAGATCAACAAGTTTTGCAACACCGTTAACAGTTCCGTCGATAATTTTGTTATCCGCAATTTTCCATAAAACATTTCTTGAAATAGTAACAATTGGATTGACGATTACTGCATCATAAATTTCATCAACATAATACTTATTCCAAAGAAGATTATATAATCCTTTGAAACGTGTTGCCGTTCTTGAAGCAATTTCTGGTTTCTTGAGATAAATATATCGTGCTAAAAGAATTGATGCTGATGCACCTATAACAGAAATAATCATCAAAAGAAGTTCTTCAAAATGTGAATGTAAACCGAAATACATAAGTTTTCTGTCAGCATCTTTAAAGATCGGTGCTAACCAGTTATGAAATTGATTACCGTGTTCACCGCTAAAGATTTCGGGAATTCCAATAAAGCCACCAATAACTGAAAGAATTGCAAGAACTATTAAAGGAATTGTCATTACTTTTGGTGATTCGTGGGGATGCTTATCGTGGCCAAATCTTTCCTTGCCTTCAAAAGTGAGGATGTATAATC
>JAIMAZ010000139.1 GCA_023511695.1 Ignavibacterium sp. | reverse complement strand
GTTGTACCCTGTTATTACAGTACTACTAATACTAGGTATTGGCAATATTCTTAATGCTGGGTTTGATCAGATATTTAACCTTTATAATCCACTTGTGTACAATGTTGCGGATATTATAGATACGTTTATTTACAGAAGAGGATTAATAGAAAGCGATTACGGTTTTGCAACGGCAGTAGGGTTGTTTAAAAATGTTATTGGCTTTTTCCTTGTAATTGGGACAAATTTTGTAGCAAAAAGAATTTTTGGCTCAATCTGACCAAAACGATCTACAACTCCTTCAATTCCAAAATCTGGTGATGTACTGCTCCATACAGCACCGAGCGAAGTGGTTGCAAGCATTGCAATTACTGCTTCAGGAACATTTGCAACATATCCGGCAACTCTGTCGCCTTTACTTACTCCAAGACTTTTTAATGCATTAGAAACTTTTCTGACAATTTTGTTAAGCTCAAAATAAGTTATTCTCACAGCCGGATAATTTTCACGATAAGAAACCAGAGCAAATTTTTCGTTAGTATATCTTAGAAGATTTTCAGCAAAATTTAATTCTGAACCGACAAACCATTCTGAATCTTTTATCCCTTTATCAATCAGTACAGTTTTAAAACTTTTCATGTGAATAATTTCAGAATATTTCCAGATGTGTTTCCAGAATTCTTCAATGTTGTTGACTGACCAATCATATAATTGGTAATAATCAGAACAAGAAAGATTTTCTTTTTCGTTCAGATAATTTATGAAGTGATAAATGTTAGAATTTGTGATTCTTTCTTCCGAAGGTTTCCAAAGAAGTTCGCTCAATCTTTTACCTCCGATTAATTAAACTTACCGGAAAATAAAGCTGTTTTCCATGCAAAGTCAGAATCATTTTTTTCTAAAGCAAGCTTGGCAGTTAATTCAAGAAAATATTTTTTTTTATCCGAAGATAAATTTAAATCAAGTGCACACCGAAGCATATATTTATAATTTCCAAGTCGTTGGTATCTGTTAAAAGCTTCTTCTGAAATTTCATATTCAGTAAAAGATTCAGTTTTTATTTTCTGAATAAAATCATTTACTTCTTCCTCAGTTGGAATTTTTTCTTTATTAGCAAACTTACCAAGATTATTTGCAGAAAAAACGAATGATTGTTTCATAAATTCAGGTAATTGATCGTAACCAATTCCTTTTTTAGCTATTGGTTTTTCAACTTCGAAAATTGCGTCACCACTGGCACGACAATAAAAATCAGCTGACATTCTTGCTACCAGATCAATTCTATCAGGATGAATAACACCATTTACAAATAAATCTTCTGCAACATGAAATTTTACAACTTCGCAAATTGCAATGTTTGCCGATGCACCGCCTTCACCAAAACTTCTTATCTCAAGAAGTCTACACTCCATCTGAAAAGGTGATTCTTTCACTCGTTTTGGTTTTACTAAATCTGAATCAATTGGTGTTAATCCGGATTTTATAAATTCATCAATTCCGTATTCATATTCTGTTGATGCTAAACTTATTTGCTCAACCATTGAATATGTTACTGAGTTTACAACACACTCTTTAGTTTCAATTAAATTAAGGTAGGTATCTTTTAATGAACCATCTCTTCCTCTTCTTGAAGGAGAAAATGCAATCACTGGTGGATTGGCACCAAAAACATTAAAGAATGAAAACGGTGTAAGGTTATTAGCCCCGTTTTTTGAAATTGTTGATACAAGTGCAATTGGTCTCGGACCAATTCCTCCTTGCAATAATCTTTGTACTTCTGGTATTGATAACTCTTTTGGTAAAATGTGTTTCATGATTTACTTTGTTTTAATCAAATTGATATAACTTTGCCAACAAATAAATTTGTTTTAACTGAATGTATAAAAAAATTATTAAAATATTTTCCTGAACATAATAAAAGATAGCACACTGATGACAAAGATTAAGCAGATAATCGCAGATAAAAATCAGTGTCGAACAGTTTAATCTGCTTTGCCTGAAGGTAAGTCTGTGTCATTTGTGTGCTATAATTATTTTTTCTTCTTAGATAAAATAGACCAACTTCTTTTTGATTTTTTAATTTTGTTCTTTAATACTCCAAGTCCTTGAATCTCAAGTTCAAATTCATCTCCATCGTTTATCCAAATTGGAGTGAATGGTTCACCTTTGGCTTTTGCTTCTAATGCCCAGGTTCCATTTAGTTCGAGATAACAACCAGTTCCAACTGTGCCGCTTCCGATTACATCTCCTGGATACAATGTAACACCATAGCTTGCTCGCTCAATTAATTCTGCGAAAGTCCAGTTCATATCTTTAAGATTTCCATCAGAAACTTGTTTACCATTGTGACGGGCGATCATTCGCAAATCATATTTGTTTCCGTAAGGTGTTGTAATTTTATATGGTTCAAGTTCATCTACGGTTACTAACCAAGGTCCAAGTGAAGTAGCAAAATCTTTTCCTTTAGCCGGACCAAGATTCAGTTTCATTTCTTCCATCTGAAGAACTCTTGCAGACCAATCATTCATAATCGTAAAACCAGCAATATATTCATCTGCTTTTTCTGCAGGAATGTTTTTACCTTTTTTGCCAATTACAATTGCACATTCGAGCTCAAAATCAAGCTGCTGCAGGTGATCATCTTCGACTTCAATTATTCCTTCACCAAAAACAGCATTATGATTTGTAAAATAAAAAACCGGAAACTGATCGAATTCAGGAATCATTGGTACGCCGCGATTTCTTCTTGCTGTTTCAACATGCTGACGAAATGCATAACCATCGCGCATCGAAGTTGGTTGCGGCACAGGTGATAGTAATTTTGTGTTACCACTTTTAAATCCTGATTTAATATTTCCTGTCTTTATCTCTTTATAAACTTTTTGAGCCATTCTCATAAAAGGTTTTTCACCTTCAAGAAATTCTTTCATTGTTGAAGGAAGTTTAATCTTTAGTTGCTTGGCAGAGTTTTGTAAATCATAAATCAGGTTGTTATGAAGTATGCCTGCTCTCTGTTCTTTACCTTTTTGATATGTTATTAGTTTCATCTAAAATTTTTCCTTCTGCTTAATAATGTTAGGGTATAAGGTATAAGGTATAAGGTCTAAGGTATATGGAGATGCAGTTGATAAATTTTGATAGGATTCGGGATATCAATTAAAATAAATCATTTATCGTCATTCTGAGTCACGGGATTTATCACGTGACGAAGAATCTTGATTTAGTAAAGCTATAAGACTCTTCACTTCGTTCAGAGTGACAAAAAGTATTTTATTGTTGAGTATTTAAAGAAAAAAAAATCAACTCATCCCCCAGACCCCCTTCTCTCCGTTGGCTAACGGACCAAGAGAAGGGGGCGAGGGGGTTGAGTTTATAGGCAATTGGGTATAAGGTATGTGTAGAAATAGGTTTTTAAATGTGGCTAAAGCCGGGGTGTTTTGTTGAAAGTATTTTACCGTTTTACTAAAGTTAACGGGAATAGAGAATCAATGTGTAAAAATCTGTTTCGTTAGGGTTTAGGTAATAAGGGATTGGATATGGTATAAGATTAAATGGCTTTTATATATCATCCCTAACGGGATTTATATCTCTCATCCCGGAGGGATGAAATATTTGTAGTAAAAACAATAAAAAAAAGAACAAAATGCCATAGGCATGGCATAATGATGGGTAGTAGGGGGGGGCAGGGGGTCAGGGGATTGGAAATTAGGTAAAAGTTATATCGTATAAGTAGAAATTGGTTTATGAATTTGGATAAGATTCACGAGGTAAATTAAAAAAATACTATTTTGTTATCCTGAGTTACCCGATTTATCGGGTGACGAAGAATCCTGATTTGTATATGTGTAATACTCTTCACTTCGTTCAGAGTGACAATGTATTACCGTGTTGATTTGTTTTATATGAAAATGTAAAGACAACTCATCCTCCCCCCTTCTCTCCGTTGGATAACGGATTAAGAGAAGGGGAGAAGGGGTTGAGTTAATAGTATGTAGGGTTGAGGCTTGCCTCAACCGATGTATAGAGGTAGGGAACAGACTCCCGTCATTATCGAGAATGTGGCTAAAGCCGAAATGTCTTGATGGGTATATTTTACTGCTTGACTAAAGTCAACGGGAATATAAAATCAATGCGTAAAAATCAGTTTCGTTAAGGATTAGGTAA
Source organism: Ignavibacterium sp. (assembly GCA_023511695.1). Classification (GTDB taxonomy): domain Bacteria; phylum Bacteroidota; class Ignavibacteria; order Ignavibacteriales; family Ignavibacteriaceae; genus Ignavibacterium. The sequence goes on along the minus strand of JAIMAZ010000139.1, from coordinate 3,472 downwards.
TGGGGGATCGGATATGGTATAAGGTTGGATAGTTTTTATATATCGTCACTGAAGGTATTTTAACTTCTTATTAAAAAAATAGATCTAAAGACATAATATCCCTAAAGGGATTTGTATTTTTAATCCCGAAGGGATGAAATATTTGTAGTAGTAGCGAAAACAAGAAATAAAAAAAGAACAAAATGCCATAGGCATGACATAATGATGGGTAGTAGCGGTGAGGAGTTGGAGGCAGGATGTAGGGAATTTGGTATAGGGTATATTGTTTAAAGGAAGGTTTGTTTAAGAATGTGGCGAAGCAAAAATTATTTGATATGAGTATTTTACCGTTTGACTAAAGTTAACTGGAATAAATAGGGTGTTAATGGGTATATAGAATTCTTGATTTGGAATCTTTCAATCACCTATCGACTACTGTCACTATTTCCAAATAACCATTCTAAATTCTACATTCTTCATTCTACATTGAATACCTGACTTATAAATTTTTTTCGTCAGGAATTTGGAATAATAAATATTAATATTAATTTTGTATGGGAGAGCGAAAAAATTATCCGAACAATCTTCACATTGCAGACCCTGTGCTCTTTACCATATTGCGCTCTGCGCATTAGTCCTTAGCCATTTCGGCTGTAAATAATTTCTCGTTTTTTAAAATTATGATGTAAAAATTACCATTGTTACAAATTTACTTTTTGTCTCAGTTTGAAATCTTTCAAAATTCAATGAATCATTTTGGTGCATAAGTTGATGAAAACAAAAGTAATAAAATATCGGTGAGGTTAAGATGGAATTAATTACTAGTGTCAAAGTTTGGGGAATTAATTTACGGAGTACCCAAATTAAATTTTTTTTCACCATTGTTTTAATATTATTTTTAAAAACAAACTTTATACTTTCACAAACTTATTATGTAAATAACAGAACTGATTCAGAGGGGCAAGGCACTCGACAAAATCCATTTTCAATAACTCAGGCGATAAATGCTGCTTCACCTGGAGATACATTTTATTTAGAGAAGGGAATTTACGATATTTCAAGCATTGCGAGATTAACGTTCTCAAAAAGCGGTACTATTAACCAACCAATAGTTTGGATTGGTGAAATAGGTTCTGATATTAGTGTAGATAGTTTAACATCCAGCGGAGTTCAATCTACAGTTATTGTTAATAATACTTTTTCCTTTAATGAACCCTTAAGGATAACCGGTCAGTATAACATCTTTAGAAAAATCATATTTATTCAAAATTATGGCGGCACTACGTTCTTATCAATTGGAGGAAGAGGGACTGTTTTAGACTCAATAGCATTTAAATATCCACCTAATACAGGCAGTAGCACTAATCACTCAATTTATGTCAATGGAGCCTCAGATGTAATTTTTAAGAATTCAACTTTCAGAAACGGTTCAAGGTGTATTATTTGGGTGCAATCTTTTAACGATAGAACATCAAACAGATTTGTACTTGACAAATGTGTACTTAAAGGGGCATCAAATCATCCTGCAATTCAATTTATGCCTATGACCAATGCTTCAAATCCAATGTATTTAGATTCTTTTGCAGTAAAAAATTGTACTTTCATTGATAATCCATATGGTCACAATATTTATGTCCGTTGGTCTAGATATTTTGCTATTTATAATAACCTTTTTATCAGAAGTGGAAAAATTTTTGATGGCGATCATCACTCTATTGCAACAAATAATGGATTTTACGATACAGTAGATTCAAAAGGGAGTATTATAGCTTTTAATACTATTGTCGATAACTCATACTCTAAAGGTTTGGAAACTAAATCATTTCAAAATTTGAAAGTATATAACAATATATTCTATAATTCTAATTCATTTGAATATATTCTTAGTTTTAATGTAGGTTATAGATCACCTTCAATAACACCAATAAATCAAAGAATGAAAATTAATTATAATTTGTATTATGAAGGGGATGGCAATTATAATTGGAGATTTGATCAAATAAATGGAAATTCACGTACCACGAACTCCTATACTACCTTTAATTCTTATGATGGAAATAATTTCAATCAGAATAGTTACTATGATGTAGCCCCTGATTTTATGAGTCCTGGAAGTGATGATTATAGACTTAACACAAACAGGACAGGAATTTCCATTTCAACAGCAAACGGTTTTCTGTATGATATAACTACTGATAAAAATGGTAATCCAAGGAATCCATTTTCTCCTACAATAGGATGCTTCGAATTTTCAGATTATAATCAAATAATTGATAATGATCCACCGGATGTATTGTCGGCACAGATTATCGATTCTGTTTCAGTAAACGTCATATTTTCAGAACCATTGGATCCATCTACTGCTCTTAATCCCAATAATTATTTAATTGATAATGGGATAATCGTAAACAATGTTCAATTTGTTACACAATCAGTTCTAGTGCTAAATACATCAACACATACACCTGGATTTTACTCTTTAACGGTTAATAATATAACTGACACTACAGGTAATGTAATTTCACCGCAAAATAATTCAGCAACTTATGGATACAATCCCGACCCAATTAATCAATTACTCAAATTTGTTCCCGGAAGAACTAATGCATCATCAATTCCTGAACCTGAACATCGACCTGAAAAAACTTTTGATGGATTAGGTTATAACAGCGGTGATCCTACTTCAAGATGGGCAGGTCAGTATTTGCCTCAATGGATAGGTTATGATTTAAACGATGTTCGTATGTTGTCAAAAGTTAGAATACAATTTTATAACTGGCAGAATGGTAGGATATATAATTATTCCATACAGGTTTCAACTGATTCAGTTAATTGGGTAAGTGTGAAATCTAATGTACTTTCGCAATTAGCGGAATGGACGGAAGAAACATTTGAACCAACACCGGCAAGATATATTAGAATAATTGTACATAGTAATAATCAAAATGATTGGGCAACTATATGGGAAGTTGAGTTTTATGGACAGTTAATGGTATCAAACAATGACGATCAGAAAAATATTCCAACAGTCTTTGCTTTGAACCAAAATTATCCTAATCCTTTTAATCCAAGTACCACTATCAGTTGGCAGTCGCCGGTAAGTGGCAGGCATACAATAAAATTATTTGATATGCTGGGAAGAGAAATTGAAACAATAGTAGATGATTATTTTGAAGCTGGTAAACATTCTACATTATACATTGTAAATTCTGCATTGCCATCCGGCGTTTATTTTTATCAATTAAGAATTGGCGATCCTTCGACAAGCTCAGGATCATTGTCAGGCTCAGGATTTACAACAAGCTCAGGGGGTGGACAGGGTTTTGTTGAAACAAAGAAGATGATACTATTGAAATAAAATTTAGTTATTGACTTTATAAATTCTATCCCCAAGGTGATTTAACGCTCTGGGGATTTTTTATTTAATCCCTCCATATACCATTTACCTTATATGTAATGCTTCAGAAGGAAAAGGAATTTCCTAAATTTGTGT
>JAIMAZ010000138.1 GCA_023511695.1 Ignavibacterium sp. | reverse complement strand
ACTTATAATGATTCCGATAATCTGGTTTATATCTGCATCAAATGAGTTCAGTCAGAAATATCCACATCTTTCAACTGCTAAAGATTCTTGGAACATTTTTCTTGTTTACGAAGCTGGAATGTTCATTTATATGATTGGCTGGGAATTTATCTGGCGAGGTTTTATGTTATTTGGTCTTGAAAAGAAATTTGGATATTACGCTATATTAATTCAAATGATTCCATTTGTAATTTTGCATAACGGAAAACCGTTTATAGAAACCATTGGTGCAATTCCTGGTGGAATTGCCTTAGGTTTACTTGCTTTAAGAACTAGATCAATTTATTATTGTGTTGCGGTTCATTTAGGTGTAATGTATTCAATTGATATAATTTCTGTTTTACGGTACCGAGCTAATGATTATGGAGTTGGTTTACAATCATTATTTAATATTATCGTGTCAATTTTTTAAGGAGATTTCAGATGAGATTAGCTATAAATGTTGATCATATAGCAACATTAAGAAATGCACGTGGTGAAACTCAGCCGGATCCTGTGACAGCTGCTTTGCTTGCTGAGCAGGCAGGAGCTGATGGAATTGTTGTTCATCTTCGTGAAGACAGAAGACATATTAACGAAAGAGATGTTAGACTTCTGAGAGAATTAGTTACTACCAAACTTGACCTTGAAATGGCTGCTACTGATGAGATAATTAATATTGCTTGTGATGTTGGTCCTGAACTTGCGACTATTGTTCCGGAAAAAAGAATGGAACTTACAACAGAAGGTGGAATAAATGTAATTGATAATATTTCTCGCCTGAAAGATGCAATTTCGGAATTACATAATGCTAATATTGAAGTATCACTATTTATTGAACCTGATATCAATCAAATTGATGCTGCTGCTGAGATTGGAAGTGATTTTATTGAAATTCACACTGGTGTATTTGCTAATTCTGCCTCTGAAGAAGAAATGTATGATGAACTGGACAGAATAAGAAGTGCTGCCAAGCATGCAAAAAAACTTGGATTGGGTGTAAATGCCGGGCATGGGCTGAATTATTTGAACATAAAAATCTTTAGAGAAATTAGTGAAATTGATGAAGTAAGTATTGGTCATGCAATTATAGCCAGAGCTGTTTTGGTTGGAATGAATCAAGCCGTTAAGGAGATGATAAACTTAATTAATTTTAGGTGATAGTCTTTTTGAGTGAAAATTTTTCCCGTGATAAAATATTAATCAAATAATTAAAGAAAGTCGGCTCTTTAGCGTTCTTTATAAAGCTAAACCTTTATATTTCAATAAATTAATGCTTTTTTTGATTGATAAAAAAAATTTTAGCATCAGACATTTTCCTATTGCTTTCTAATAAGTTGTAAATTATTTTTACAATGTCGCATGCAGAAGGTTAACCCCCAGACCTTTTGTATGGACAAACCCGATGGCTTCGGTCATCGGGTTCTTTATTTTTAAACCAAAAATTGCAACCAGAGAATTCCAAAAAGAAAAGTAAGGATGGTAATCAGAATACCACTTTTTAGGTACTCAGTAAAACTTATTGTGACTCCGTGTCTTTTTGCAGATTCAGCAACTATTAAATTTGCTACTGAACCTAACAGAGTAAGATTGCCTGCAAAAGTAGATGACATAGCTAAAGCCAACCAATATATTTCATTATTTTGTAGAGGTTTTATCATCGGACTTAAAACCAAAACCGCCGGAACATTTGAAATCAAATTGCTTAACACCAACGAAATAATTGATAAATCCACTAATGAATTTCCACTGAACAACTCAAGTTTACCGCTGTAATTTGGGGCGATAAGAATTTGATTTAGTAAATCAGTTATAATAAATAAACCGGAGAAAAAAACTAATAATGACCAATCAAGTTCAAGAAATACTCTTTCTGGTTTTATTCTTCTTGTAATTAAAAGTAATGCAGATGCTCCTAATGCTGAAAGGGTAATCGGCAATCCTGATAAAAAAGCTATTAACATTATTACCAAAACAATTGAACTTTTAATTAGCAGCGGTTTGAAAATTCGTGGTTGAAAATCATCTGACTCTAAAGTTGTTTTTACCCTGAATTCATTTCGATAAATAAGTACGATGATCATCCATACAATAATCAATCCGACCAAAGCGACCGGAAAAAGTTTAGTCATAAATTGTAAAAAACTAAGTCCTGAAAAAATACCGATTATCATGTTTTGTGGATTTCCAACAATGGTTGCAACACTGCCAACATTTGCCGAAGCAGCTAATGCAATCAGATAGGGAATAGGGTTTCTTTTCAATTTCATTACAACTTCAATCAAAAGAGGGGTAAACATGATTACAATAGTATCGTTCAGAAAAAGACTTGATAAAAATCCGGATGAGAAAATTATTAATGCAAGCAATTGCTGAGGTGTTTTTGCTATCCGGATTATTCTATTAGCTATTATGTTAAAAAATCCGGAAAGTCTGAGGTTAATATTCAAAACCATCATTGCAAACAAAAGCATAATTGTGTTTATATCTACAAGTTTAGCTGCTTGTTCAAGTGAAAGTTCATTAATTATAACTAACGCAGTTGCACCTACCAATGCAATCGTTGCTCTGTTCATCCTGAAGCCAGGATAACTGCCAATTGCAATTCCGATTAATGATAAGGCAATTACTATTAAACTTATATAGAATTTTGTTTCATCTATCATTGGCGAAATATTATTGAGATACTCCAAAACTCATATATCTTTGTTCAGTAATTTTAATTTACTTATTCAATTTACGAAAAAATAAATTTGGAGATAGATTAGTGAAGGGTAATACCAACTCATCAAAAATTTTCAATAAAATTTTAGATTACATAGAAATTATCGGGAACAAATTACCTCATCCGGCAACTCTCTTCGCTCTGTTAGCAATAATCGTTGCAATTGCATCTTTAATAGGAGAATGGTTTTCGTTAAGTGCAATTCATCCAGCAGATGGTTCAAAAATAATTATTAAGAATCTTTTGTCCGGAGATGGAGTAAGATGGATTTATACTAATGTAGTACACAACTTTGTGAATTTTCCTCCACTTGGATATGTACTCGCAGTTATGATTGGAATAGGTGTTGCCGAAGGATCTGGTTTATTCAATTCCATGATACGAGCTTTGGTTTTGAAAGCACCAAAGAGGTTAATTACAGGTGCAATTGTATTTGCAGGTGTGTTATCTCATCTGGCTTCCGAAGCTGGCTATGTTATTTTGATACCACTTGGTGCTGCTATTTATTATGCTTTAGGAAGGCATCCAATGGCAGGATTGGCAGCTGCTTTTTGTGGTGTAAGCGGTGGATTTGGTGCAAACTTTCTGATTGGTTCTATTGATCCGGTTCTTGCTGGCTTATCAGAATCAGCTGCAAATATTATTGATCCGAACATAAAAATAAATGCAGCAGTAAATTTCTATTTTATGTTTGTATCGGCTGTTATGATTGTATTTGTCGGTACCTGGATAACAGAAAAAATAGTTGAACCACGGTTAAAATCCTATGACGGCAATGCTGAAAAAATTTCAGTGGAGAAGATTTCTGATGAAGAAAAGAAAGGTTTAAAGTGGGCCGGTATTTCACTCTTTGTAGTCATTGTACTACTATCTTTCACTATTATACCTGAAAACGGATTATTCCGGAATCCGAAGACAGGTGAAATTCTTCATTCACCATTTTTTGATGGAATAATTACAGGAATTTTAATTTTCTTTTTAGTCCCAGGTTTAGCTTATGGATTAGCAGTTAAGTCAATTAAAAATGACAAAGACTTTATGAAACACATCATAAAATCTATGTCAACTATGGCTACTTATATTGTGTTGGTATTTTTTGCAGCGCAGTTTGTTTACTTTTTCAGATATAGTAATCTTGGATTAATTATCGCAATTGATGGCGCAGCATTTTTGAAAAATATTGGCTTAACAGGAATTCCTTTACTTATTGCATTTGTTTTAGTGTCAGCATTTATAAATTTATTTATGGGAAGTGCTTCAGCTAAGTGGGCTATAATGGCACCAGTTTTTGTTCCAATGTTTATGCTTTTAGGTTATCATCCTGCTCTTACACAAGCTGCTTTTAGGATAGGTGATTCTGTAACTAATTTAATTACACCAATGATGAGTTACTTCGCTCTGATTGTTGCATTCGCTCAAAAGTATGATGAAAAATATGGAATAGGCACTATTATTTCTACAATGATTCCATATACAATCTTATTAACAATTTTTTGGGTATTGCTTTTAATTCTTTGGGTATTATTGGGTTTACCATTAGGGCCAGATGGACCACTCTACTTGTGATTTTTTTAATAGAACTTTAGAAAACTTAAAGTGAATTTCAAGTCACACTTCGTTAAAGTAAGTGTGACATCTATTTTAATCTATTAAATTCTTTTTAGAGTTATTATTATCACTAACTCAACAACTTCTCCCAACCTTCTTTACTAAGGTTCTTTGTAATTACAATTAATGCAACAATTATCAGAACAAAATAGAGAATTGCTTCTGCATAATTCCCAAATATTATTTTTCCGATTGCAAATAATGATGAATAAACTAAAATTACTCCGGCAATCCAGTTAATGAACATTGAAGAAAAATTTTGTTTGGTTGGAGCATCAGGAATTTTTTCTGAAATTCTTTTCCAGAGTTTTCCACCTGGATAAACTTTTTTATAAAACTCAATTAGCGTTTTTTCATCAGTAGGTTTTGTCAGAAAAGTTACTGTGAGCCATATTAATGATGTGGTCGGAACAATAATAAATAATGTATTCGGAAATTCTATTTGATAAAGTTTCAGTACTGGGAGAATAATAAATGGAGTAAGCATTGCAGAGATTTCACTCCAGGCATTTACACGCCACCAGAACCATCTGATTATTAAAACTAATCCAACTCCAGCGCCGCATTCAAGTATAAATTCCCACGCACCTGAAATTCTATTGATAAAAAGCGTAATCACAACAGATATGATCATTAGTAGAAGGGTAACTAATCTTGAAATTAATACATAATGACTTTCAGTTTTATCTTTAAATAAAAACCTCCGGTAAAAATCATTTATGATATATGAAGTTCCCCAATTCAGTTGAGTTGCGATAGTGCTCATATAAGCTGCAAAGAAAGCAGCAATCAATAATCCTTTTAATCCTGTGGGAAGAAAATCTTTCATTGCATAAATGTAACCGAGTCCTTTTTCATTTTGTGAAAGTTCAGGATAAAGAACTAAAGTTGCCAGACCAACAATTATCCATGGCCAGGGTCTTAAAGCATAATGAGCAACCTGAAAGAATAATGTTGCAAAGAGTGAGTGTTTTTCATTTTTAGCGGAGAGCATTCTTTGAACTACATAACCTCCGCCACCTGGTTCTGCACCCGGATACCAACTTGCCCACCAGATAATTCCTACATAAGCAAGAAATGATGAAAATGATAAAACAAATGTTCCGGCTGCATTTTGTGTATCTGAAATTGAAGGAAAGAAATTAAAAACAGTTGCAGGAAGTTTATTCTGCAGTTCTGTTATCCCGCCTATTTGCGAGGAGTTTACCACAATTACTGCTAATATTATACAACCAGTCATTGCCATAAAAAACTGAAATGCATCTGTAACAACTACTCCCCACAATCCGGAAAGTGCAGAGTAAATTGCTACGATAGCCATTACTGCAAAAACATAAAAGAATACTGTTGATTCATCAATTCCAAAAAATCCTGTAAGGATTGAAATCATTGCTTTATTAACCCAGCCAATAATGATAATGTTCATTATGAAGCCAAGATAAACGGCTCTGAAACCCCGAAGAAATTTTGCTGGCTTTCCTGAATATCTGAATTCTGCAAATTCGACTTCTGTCATTAAACCAGCACGACGCCATAATCTTGAAAAGAAAAAAACTGTTAGCATTCCACCGAAAGCAAAATTCCACCAAAGCCAATTACCTGCTATTCCATTTTTTGCAACAAGTTCTGTTACTGCAAGCGGAGTATCAGCCGCAAAAGTTGTTGCAACCATTGAAAGTCCGGCAAGATACCAAGGTAAATTTCTTCCTGAGAGAAAAAATTCGTTTGTGTCTTTTCCAGCTCTCTTATAAAAGAAGAATGCAATGGAAAAGGATATGATGAAGTAAAGCAATACGATTAGATAGTCTAATAATTCCATAGCAACTTTTATTTGTGTTTAATGAAATTTTGTTCACGCAAAGACGCTAAGACGCAAAGATTAATTTAGCTTAGATAATAACCATCCAATAATTAAAACGATAAAGACTCCAATAAATACATACCAAGTCCACGCAACAATTTTAAAGACTATGAAAAGTGATACAACAATGATACTTATAACAAAAGCTATTAATGCAATTTTCTCAGTTGCTTTTTTATTAAATATTCCTAAAAGGAATGTACCGAGCATTCCACCAAATGTAAATGATGATATACTTAATGCTAATTCAACTACGGCTTTGTTTGTATTCATAAAAAATAATGCCGAGCCGATCAATATTACTGTCCATAAAATCGTGAATATTCTTGAATAAAATAATTTTGTCTTTTCATCAAGAATTGCTTTTTTGTTATTTAAGAATAAGTCAATCATTGTTGAAGATGAAAGCGAACTTATTGAACCCGCAAGTGTTGAAAGTGCAGCAGCAAAAATTCCAGCGATTATAAATCCGGAAAGTCCGACAGGCAATTCATTAATAATAAATGTAGGAAGTATTTCATCTGAATTTATATCTAATTTTCCAAAATAAGTAAAAAGTAAAAACCCGATAAAAAGAAATATCGCAAATTGAAGTATTATTATAAATCCGGATGTTATAATAGCTAATTGGCTTTTACGAAGATTTTGTAAAGCAAGTAACCTTTGTACAATAAGTTGATCAGTTCCGTGAGAAGCCATTGATAAAAAACTACCGCCGATTATTCCACTTATAAAATTATAAGGTTGAGAGAAAAAGTTGAACAGACTTTTATCAAACCCAAAATTAATTACTGATAGTTTTAGTGAAATCAATTCACTGTTTGTAAAAATTTTGCTATCAATATTATTAAGGATAAAAACTATTATTAAGACTGCCCCACCGAGATAAATCATCATCTGCAGTGCGTCAACAAAGATAATTGCTTTCATACCACCAGTGTAAGTATAGATAAGAGCGATAAAACTTATAATCAGAATAGCATAAAAAGGTTCGATGTTTAATAAGATATAAAGTGGAATTGCAGCAGCGAATAATCTCACACCATCTGATGCAACTCTTGTGAGCAGAAAAACTACTGAAGCAAATGTTCGTACTTTCTTTCCGAATCTTTTTTCAAGATAAGTATAAACAGTTGTGATTTCGCCCTGACAATATTTTGGCAACAGGATTAAAGCTACTGCAATTCTGCCGATTAAAAATCCGAAAGTTAGTTGAAGAAAATTGAAATTAGTTTTATAAGCCAGACCCGGAATGGAAATAAAAGTTAGTGTACTTGTTTCGGCTGCAATTATTGAAAAGCTTACTGCTAGCCATGGAATTTTTTCTGCGCCAAGAAAATAATCTTTGATTGACTTTTGTTTACCTCCTGAAAGAATACCTATTAGGGCAACTATTGAGAGATAAGCTATTACTATTATCAGATCAGCTAAGCGATATAAAGT
>JAIMAZ010000137.1 GCA_023511695.1 Ignavibacterium sp. | reverse complement strand
CCATATTTAATTGACTGAGTATTAACAACTCTTGTAAACTCATCAAGAGCATAAGCAGCGTGAAAGAAAATACTTGTAGGGAAAAGATAATATGAGTTTAGTTGTAATCTAAGTTCAGCGCCAACACCTTTTTTGAATTGGTTGAGTTCAGGAATTTTTCCGTTCCAGGCATTGCCGATATCAGCATTAACTGAGAAGAAAATTTTATCAAGGTAGAGATGACCAATTTTCGTATCAATGTTTCTTAACAACGGAAATCTGTAGGTAAAGTTGAGCCAAGCAATTTCATTTCCACTAATTGAATAAAAAGGATAAGATTTCATTCCAATCAATCCGCCGAGATAAAAATCAAAAAAGTCAGGAACTGTGGGTCCTAAAATAGAACCCAATCTTACTGTTGTATTAAAAGTGTGTGAACTAAATACAGGCATGTAAAGTCCTGTTTTTAATTCAAGTTTATGAAAATTAAAGTTGCGATAAAGCGGCTCGAGAAAACCATCTTTAATCGTGTATTCACCTTCTGAGTTAAATTTGTTAAACTCATAGTTGTAAGTTAATTCGATGTTCATTCCGACAGGATTAATATCATCATCCTTCGAAGGAGCAATAGTTAACCAGGTATATTTCGCTTCGAGATTTCTGCCAATGAAGTAATTATCTTTTGTTGATGGATAAAGTGTTCTGTTATCATCCGGAAGAATAAAACTACCAAGAGTTGCTGTATAAGTTGAGAATGCAAATTTCAATTGAAGATTCTGATCTCTGCTGAATAATCTGTGACGGACAATAAAATCTGCTTCGAACAAATCGTAGGTTACATCGGTTGGAATGATGAAATCATAATTAACAATTCCACCAACAGTATCAGCTCCGAAGAAAATATCAACATCAGCTTTTCTGCTAATACTGTAAAGTTCAACAGAGAGTTCAGGTCTTAAACCAATTGAAGTAAAAAGCGGAAGTTTGTTTTTATAATCGAAGACTAAGAATAAATCTCTCTCAAGTCTCGTATTAATTGAGCCGCCGGCAAATATTGCATAGCGATTTAAGATATCATTTGATGATACGAGTAAACCCGGTTTTAATTTCTCTGAAAATTTATTTCCTGTGTTATAGTTATCATAACGAAGGAACGGAAAGAAACTAAGATTTGAGAAAACACCAGAGTAAGGTTTCTTCTCAAAATCAGGGACTTCATAATCATTAAAATACTTCAACGAATTGATATCAAATTTAGTTATATCACCGTTTGGCTTGTCTTCATTCAGTGGTGGATTATTTATCCAGATGTAATGCATACCATCTTTAACTTTTTTCTGTTCATCAGAATTTATGAGAAATATTTTATAACCTGATGAAGTATAACCAGCATAAGCTATTTCACCATTTCCGTTTATTGCAGGCATAAAAGCGCCGCCAACTACATTCGTAAGTTTTTTCGTCTCTTTGGTTGAAAGATTTAATGAATACAAATTAAAAATTCCTGTTTCGTCAGAAGCATAAATTATTTCATCATTTGATTTGAATACAGGGTTTCTTTCATCTTTATCAGTCGATAGAAGAAATTCAACTTTACCACCATTGGAATTAATAAGAGCAATATCCCGCGTGTGATGATATGAATAATCAAAAATTATTTTTGAATTATCAGGAGAATATTTTGGATTATAAACCTGTTCACCATTTGAATAAAAGGTTAACTGCTGAAAGTTCTTTCCCTCAATATCTACTTTACCAAGATTAGTTGTTCCATCTTTCTGAAAAATAAATACAATACTTTTACCATCATTTGAAACTGAAGGATGATTTGCACGAAGATTAAATGTTATCCGTGTTTCTTTTTCATTTTCAATATCATAAACATAAAGATCATGGACATTATACCAGTTTGGGTTATCATCACTGATTTTCGAGTAAACAATTTTTTTTGTATTTGGTATGAAAGAAAAAGTTGAACGAACACCGCCAGAAATCAGTTTTTCTTTTTTCGTTTCCAAATCATATTCAAAAATTGAGGCTGGACCGAAATAATCTGAAGTCTTGTTTGAGATGTAGTAAACTTTTTTTCCATCTTCAGAAAAAACCGGATAGAAATTGCCAAAGCCGACTGAAGCTATTTGCTCGCCTTCAACTTTGTTTTCAATAACTTTAGAAATACGATTTTTGTAATCGTTAGTTAAAAAATCTTTCCACTCATTATAAAGTTGATTTCCATCTTTACCAATTACTTTACTGAAAGCCGCATCAATGGTAAATACTCCGAAATTACTGAGAGCTTTTGTTACTTCGCGCAGTTTATCTTCACCATACTTTTGAGCGATGTAACGAGTGAAAGCAAATCCGGAATTATAAACTGATTCATTTCCAAGACTGGTCTTCCCAAACACTCCCATTTCATTCCAGGTGAGCATATTTCCATCAAGTGCATAAGACCTGAGAATCATATCACGATGTGTATCCCAGCGATCGTAGTCAAATTCTTTTCTCATATATTGAGCAGTTCCTTCAGCAAACCACGCAGGAACATTTATCATTGCAAGCGGATACGAAATTAAAACATTCGGGAAACCATAAAGTATATCAGGCCGTCTTTTATCTTCGTAGCTAAGCACCTGAAGAAAAACTGCCGGCAAACTTCTTTTGCTCTTCATTGCCGCCTGAATCTGAACCATATGAGTGAACTCGTGAGAAATAACATTTCGCAGCCAATTGTGTGTTCCGCGCAAATCAAAATCAAGAGCACTTGTCCAGATTTCAATTTTATTATCAAAGAAATAAGTTGCACCATTTGAATAATCATCAATATCTTTTATCACATAATGCACAACATCAGGTTCATACTGATATAATGAGCAAATTGGATCCCAAATTTCATCAGCAATTTTAGCAACAACCTGAGCAGTTCGTTCAGCACCTTCGTGATAATGAACCTGAATATGCTTACCTTTAATTGTTAACCAGTTTAATTCAGGATGAAACTCAGTAAACTGTGCGTAAATAATATTTGGGAGCAAAAAAAGAAAAACGATGAATATTCTTTTCATAAAATTTTTGTAAGAGAATAGAAATAAAAATTATTTGACCACTGCGATTTTTATTGTAACTGATTCTGATTTCCCCGAATCACTTGTAGCTTCGATGCGGGCAAAATAAACTCCGCTTTGAATGTTTGAAACATTCCATACTGTTTCGTTATCTAAACCACCGGCTGCATAACTATTCAATTCAGCAACAAGTTCGCCAGCTAAATCCAATATCTTGATATTGATTTTTGAATTTTCAGATACATAATATCTGATTGCTGTACTTGTTTCATATACAGGATTCGGATAATTGTAAGCTCTGCTTTTCGGAAAGAATTCTTCTATTCTGTTTGTTGAAATAGCAATCTTCAGGAAAGAAGAATTTTTTCTATCACCATAAAGTTCAGACCAATCAATATGTGAAAGTACAGAAGAAATTTTCCACGCAAAAAAATTATTTGTTTCGTTAATTACAGCGAGGCAAATACTTCCATCATAAGTAAATAAAGCAGGATAAGCAGAATTATTTCTGCCAACAGAAATTGGAAAACCATCAATGATTTTTCCGACTCCACCATTTACTGCGTAAATATTTCCTTTCTTTGTGAAAGCAATTACTTCTGATTTTGCATCGCCTTCAATATCAGCAGATAAAACTGAACCATTGAATTCATCATTAAGAATTGTAAACGGGAAATTATCTGCTAATGACCCTTGCAGATTGTAAGCATATAATTTATCTCCAGCTGTAAGAAGAATATAATTATCTCCATCATTCTTCAAATCAGATAAAGCGAGAGTTGAATAACTTTCTGAATAAGGTAAATCGAATTGATGAATTATTGCTCCATCAGAAAGTTCAATTATTTTGTAGATGTTATTTTGCTTTGCCAATAAAATTGTAATAAGATTCCCTTTTGAATCAATAGTATTAACAAAATCAATTATGTCAGTAAAATCAAAAGTTGTGATTTTTCCATCGGAATAAATAAGAGCAGAAGTGTTTTCTATAGAGCCAAAAAATCCACTTGCAATTATTTTGTTTTCGAAAGAAGTTACTTTTTTGACTGAAGAATTGTCACGGATTAATATTTCATTCTTTGGATTGTTATTACCTGAAATAAGTGAAGTCAAATCAAATACAACAACTCGTCCGTCATCAGTACCGAAAAGAACTTCATAAGTTTCTGTTGCAGTTCTTTTTATTGTCGGAGCAGTCAAAACTCCAAATGGTAAAGTAAAATTGCCGTTTGATAAATTGACTCCATCATAAGCAAGGTAAGAAATTCTTGAAGGGACAATTAGTAAAGGATTGTAAGTTACACCTATAAGATATTTCACTCCACCAAACTGCACAGCAGCTGGTTTAAAATCACTAAATGATAGAACGCTATCCAATAAAATGTTTCCATTATAAAGATATAAATCCTTACCGGATATTAAACCGAAAAGATCATCATTATCATCAAGTGAGATTAAAAATTTTGATTCTTCATTTGAAAAATTTTTGAATGAGTAGAGAGGTTTAATTATAGAATCGCCATAAGCTATTTTGAAACTCATTCTGTTTGAGTTATCTGAAAAATCATAAATCGAAATTAAACTATTTGCGCCGGAGTTAGATTTGGTAGAAGGTCGCGAATTTTTATCAAATCTGTTTTTATAAAGTTTGGATGGATTACCTTTATACCATAAATCAAGTTCGGTTCCTTCACCAATGACTTCATCTCCAAAAATTGTAAAGAATTTTTCACCAATGTCCTGAACACCATCAGCTTCTTCAACATCAACACCGCGAAGATTTTTATCTGTGTTAATTTTGTTTGAGGCGATTTTCTGGTTTATAACATTTTCATCAATGTGCCAGATCAAAATTCCACTCCCCGGCAAAGCCCAATCAAATTCATCAACATCAATTACAACTCCGGTTAATGAATCTGTATCAAAGCTTCTGAACCCAGTTGTATCTTTCAGAAAAGTTCTGACGAAAGTGTTGTCACCAATTTTGTATTTAATAGTTGAACCATCTGCAGATGCATCGCGCTGTTTGTTTTCAATTAAGTAATATTCCGATGAATTAATTGGTACTTTCAAAATAACTGTGTCTGAAAGTGAGGAAGCAAATTTTGTAGTAAGATTTATATCGTAGTTATCCGGTGAAAGTTCAACAGGAGTAGCCCAGCCCAGATAAATTTTTTCCCAGGCTGAAGGTTCAGGAGGAAAACAACCATTGTAAGCAAAAATTGATTGACCATCCATTAAACCAAATCTGCCGATTGCGCTTATTCCTGTTTCGGTATCAAACAAATCAGGCAGGCCTAAGTGGCTTCCAACAGTTGCACAAAGTAAACCATTGATTGTGATTTCAAAAAGAATATTTCCGCTAAGTGTGCTTAACTCTCTTGATTCTGTTTCAGGAATTATGGCAGTGTTAGTTATTTTGAAATTACCATCGTTAACCGAAAAGCCATCAAAGTTATTTCCGAAAATTTCTTTCAGAGCATTTTCACTCAGGTAAACTGAAGGAAGGTCTCTTTCATTTCCCAAACTTCCGGGAAGTGAAATATCTCTTCCAACTCCTGCGTGAAAAATTATGAATAAATCATACTCAGAGAAATCGAATGTTGGATATAGTTGATTTGCAATTGACCATACTTCCTGAGAAAAATTGCCTAAAGGAGTAAAATCATTTGACTTTGGTGCGGGAGAATAATTTCTCATTGTTTGAGAAACTGAAAAAGTATCAGGCAAAACAAAATATTCAACATTAAGTTTATTATCTGATACTTTCCTGAAATAATTTTTTACAAATTCGAGATGAGATTCAAAGTAAGTCCTGTCGTGTGGTAAAGGATCAAGAATATTGTTTCCATAATTTTGAGAATAAATGCTGCCGAATTTTCCGTTACCAAATGTTGCAGCATCTTTATCTTCCTGGAAATTTACCATTATGCCAAGAATTTTTAGTGTATCGGAATCTAAAATTCTCGGACTGTTTAATGGTGCAACATTAAAAGTATTATTAAAACTTTGGGCAGATAAACTGCCCAAAGTTATAAACAGCAAAAACAGGATTACTTTTTTCATTAAGATTAAATTCCTCTTGGTAAACCGCGTGTTGATTCAGGAACAGCTCCCCAACCAATTAGAACTGTAAATCTGAGTGTGTCGTTCAAAGGATGATTCTCACCATTCTTAAATACTGATGTAGTAATATAACTGAAATCAAAACCATAAATATCATATCTGATTCCTGCGCCAAAAGTTACAAATTTTCTGTTGCCATAGTTCGGATCCTGATAGAAAAATCCGGTTCGTAGAGCAAAAAGAAAATCTCCCTGAGTTCCGTAAACATATTCAAGTCCCATTGAAGTAATTACATCTCTAAGTTCTTCTTTGAATGGTTTATCTCCCCAGGCAGTGAAAATAGCTTTATACCAATCATCTGATTCAGTTACTGTTTTAGTTGTATCACCTGAAGGTACTTCCTTAGTTGTTTTGCTTACAAGTAATTTCTGAAAATCAAGAGTATAGATTAATGAATTAAATTCATCATCAAGAATTTTATAAGCAAAACCTAATCTGAAGTTTGTTGGAATAGGATCTGCCTGAGCTCTATCAATGTAAGAAATTTTCGGACCGAGATTACTCAGGTTAATTCCCATTGAAAATCTGTTACCAATATCTTCATCGAGCAATGGCAGCACAAGTGAAGAAGGACGCCACATTCCGCCAATATCAAAACTTACAGAGGTAGCAACACCTTTTCCTTGTTCTTCTCCTGTTGGCTGATCTGAAAGTCTGCTGTGAATAACTCTGAAATTAAATCCTAAACCCCAATCTGAATGAAGTTTTGTAGCATAACCCAAAGTAACAGCAGTTTCAAATGATCTGAATGTTCCGAGTGGAGTCGGATCTGTTTCGCCAGTTCTGACAAATTCACCGTAATTCATATAGGTGATGCTTGCAGTAACATTACCACTTAACTCTTCAAAATATTGGCGATAAGTTAAGTAATCATAGAACAAATCAAGATTGAATTGTGGTAACCAGTTACTGTGAGTTAAACTGACTTCCGTTCCTGTTAAGAATGCAGCACCAGCAGGATTCCAGAAAATAGCAGATGAGTTATCAGCTAATCCCGCACCTGATTCACCGATTCCGCTTCCGCGTGCATCCGGTGAAATCAAAAGGAATGGAACTGCAGTAGTTTGAGTTGATTGAGCATAGGATACATTACCTGCTGAAACAGCAACTAAGCTTGCGAGCGAAATGCTGATCGGACTTGGCGAGCTGCTGCGACAAGGGCACTATACATTACCTACTTTGCAGGAAAAGGTATGTGTAAAAGGCGGAGTAACTGGAGAAGGAATTAAAGTAATGGAAGCTGAAATTGGAGAAATGTTCGAGCACTTATTCCAAGCAACACATGCAAAATTTGATGAAGATATAGAAAATGTTAAAAAGCAGTATACAACTATTTAATTCTCCATCTCCATTGTTATTCCCTCTAAAAAAGCCATCTCTTTTTGAGATGGCTTTTCTTATTTACACCTTTGCACAGATTAATTTTTTGTACAAACAAAGAATATCCGCTCAGGATTTTCCTCAATTGGCCCGTCATGAAAATCAGCGCTAACTTGAAG
>JAIMAZ010000136.1 GCA_023511695.1 Ignavibacterium sp. | reverse complement strand
ATGAATGTCTTCTCGAATAAAGAATAAAAAACCAATTCCAGAAAATATATTCATTTTCATCAATGAAGTTTATATTAAGCTCAGAAGATAAATCTTCAAGCAGAATATTTCCGTTAACAAGAAATTTATTTTCAGCAAGTTGTTGAATATTTTTTTCAGCTTTATCGTATTCATCCCAAATATCTCCGACAACTTCTTCAATTATATCTTCGAGTGTAATCAAACCGGCAGTTCCACCATATTCATCAACAACAATTGCAAGATGAATCTTCTTCGTTTGAAACTCTCTGAGCAGTTCACCAATCTTTTTAGATTCCGGAACAAACAAAACTTTTTTTAACAGCGAAGAAATTTTAGTCTGCTTTTTAGATTCATCGTTTTTAATGAATTTTAATAAGTCTTTGGCAAACACAACTCCAGTGATGGTATCAATATTATCGCGATAGACAGGAATCCTGCTATGCCCTGATTCACCAATTATTTTTATTACATCATCAACAGATTTGTTTTCAGCGATTGCAACAATATCAACTCTTGGTGTCATAATTTCAGAAACAGTAGTTTCCCGAAATTCCACTATACTATTTATAATTTCCTTTTCGTTCTCATCAATCGTTCCTCGTTCGGTAGAAAGTGAAGCAAGATCAGAAAATTCTTCTGTTGTTAGCGCAGATTTAGATTTGTCAAATTTTATTTTACTGACAGAAATTTTAATTACTTCAGTGATAAATTCCGATATTGGATAAAGTATTGAACTAATTATATAAATAGGTAGAGTTGCAAATTTTGCAAATTGATAAGTTGATCTGGAAGCTAACATTTTGGGAAACAATTCACCAAAAAGCAGAACGAAAATAGTTGTAAGGATAATCTGAATAGTAATTACAAGATTTAAATTTAAGTTAAAAATCATCGCAATATCGAATGCCAGAGTTACAGCTATAATCGAAAGAGCTACATTGATTAAAGTATTACCGATAAGTATTGTTACAAGTAATCTGCGAGGGAAAGAAATTATTGTTATAAGATGACGATGAATGAAAGGATTATTTTTGAAATGCTTATCAACTTTTTTCTTATCGAGACTAAAGAATGCCACTTCGGATCCTGAAAAGAAGCCTGAACCCAATAATAAAATTATAAAACTTAATAATTTCAGAAACCAATCTACTTCCAAAAATAATCCTTCAGCTGTTGAACTTAAAATGGTAAATCATCTGCTTCTGTTGATTCAGAAATTTCCGGCTCCTGAGTTGAAGCTGCATCAATATCTGCTTCTTTAACTGCATCAGCATTTGAATCAAGCGGAATAATTCTTTCAGCACGAACTTCTGTAACATATCTTTTAACATTATCTTTATCAGTATAATCTCTTTTTACCAATCTGCCTTCAACATAAACTTTTTTTCCCTTCTTCAAATTTTCTTTCATATAATCAGAGAGATTAAAAGCTACAACATTATGCCATGTTGTTTCGTTTGTCCATTCACCGTTTTTGTTTTTGAAGCTATAAGTTGTTGCCAAAGTAAAATTAGTTACAGAAAAATTATCTGCAGTAGTAAATCTTGTTTCAGAATCTTTTCCAAGATTTCCTATTAACATAATTTTATTTAATGAAAAAGCCATAGCTTAACCTCCTTCTATTAAGTTTATTAAATGATTTATAGTAATATGAATGTTTCAAATTAAAAAGTCAAAGTAATTTTGAAAAAATTTTTTACACTATCTTAAACTGAATAACATTTTTTCCGAACAATGTAGTAATTATTACATTCTTTATCAGTTAAATCTTAATTCTTTATGATTGAGATTCATAACCAGGTAAGATTTTACATAGAAAAATAATCAAAATAAGACATTGACGCTTTAATTTTTGCACAAAAAATAAATTTTTGTCCCTAAAATTAATGGCTTAATGATTGACATATTGACAATAAAAATTTATAGGGTTTTACTATGAGTACCGGTCAAATGATGTTAGCATTAGGAGCGGTAATTTTGCTTTCCTTCTTAATTCTGAGGTTTAATGGAACAACTTTCACTGCTCAGGAAATGACTATGGACTCTAAAATGGGAATATTGGCAATCTCAGTTGCAAACTCATACATAGATGTTGCAAAGAAAAAAGCATTTGATGAAGTTGTAATGGATATAACTAAGCCGACAATACTATTGTCAGACTTATCTTCTACTCTTGGAAAAGAAGCTGGCGAAGTTTATCCGGATTTTGATGATTTTGATGATTATAATCTGAATGGTGCCGTAATAGTTGATACTACAACTTTGATCAATCCATCAAAATCAGCATCACCAACGCCTTTTTATATTACTTCCACCGTCTATTACATAACTAATGCAAATCCAAATACTCCTGCAATGGTAAAAACTTGGAATAAAAGAATGGATGTTAAAGTTTGGTGTGACGGTTTGGTGGATACAATTCGTATGAGTACAGTTTCTAGTATGTGGTAAAATAAATTTTAAGGATTGAAAAATGGGATTTACAACAATAATTGATATTCTCGGTGCCACAATAATTGGTGGCATTGTATTAATGAACTTATTAAGAATGAATCAAAATGTGGTTCAGAATGAAAGTATGTTTGGTCACGACAAAAGCCTTCAGGTAGATGTAGTTATACTTGCGACTATTATGGATAGAGATTTCGGATTGCTAGGTTATTGCGGTGACTACACAAAAATGGATTCAACAGCGATTATCTATGGCGATTCCGTTTCAATAAAGTTTTTAGCAGATACTGATAATAATGGTGTATTCGATACACTCTACTACTATACAAGTGATACAACTGCATTATCAACTACTCCAAACCCTCGTGATAGAATATTATATCGTCAGCTAAACAGTAATCCACCATTTGTTGTAGCTAATAATATTACTGAGTTTAATCTGAAATATTTAGATACTTTCTCCAATGAACAATCTATTCCAATCGATTTAACTAAAATTGTTAATTATGTCAGAATAGCTTTTAAGGTAGAAGATCCTTTTGCTTATGATGAGGAATATACCGAAGCACTCTGGAGAAGGTTAACTGTAACAGCAAACAATCTTACAAAGAAGTAAAGTTAGGAGGCAATTATATGGGAGGTAAAGTTTCATTATTCTTAGTTATGGGTTTTGCTGGATTATTTGCATTATTCAGCAAAAACATAATGGATACATCTACCAGGACAGTAGATAATTACGCATTTTATTTCAGCAAATCCCAGGCACATCACATAGCTGTCAGCGGTATTCATATGGCTATGATGGAAATAAATATAAATGATCCAAAATGGACGACGGGATTTTCTAATAAACCAATTGCAGGCGGATATCTTGATTTATCAGTTGCAAATATGGTTTCCGGAATTATCAGAGTGACTAGCATAGGAAAATATGGCTCTTTTAATGACACCGTAGTAGTAACCGCAAAACAAAGATCCTATGCTGAATATGGCAACTACTACAATGTTTTTGCTAATGTTTGGGCAGCAACCGGGGATACATTTGATGGAAAATTCCATGCAAATGACTGGATTCAATGTTATGGTGATCCGGTCTTTAAAGGTGTTGTTACTACATCAAAAGGTGTAAAAGTCTATGACAAAAATTCCCATCCTAAATTTGAGGATGGTTGGAAATTGCAGACTAACGATCCGGTTAAATTTGATACTGCTGCAATGCGAATTGATGCTTATGCCGGTGGTAAAGTATTTCGTGACACAACTAACAAAAATAAAATTACCGATGTTAAACTCATCTTCAATTCAGATGGAACAGTAAGATACAGTGTAAGTATTGGTGGTAAACCTTATACACCTGAAGTGACAGTTCCCGTTACTGATTTAGCTCCAAATGGATTAATCTATATTGAAAGAGGTAATGCAAGAATTCAGGGAACCTTGAATGGTCAGGTTACAATTGTAGCTTCGAAGAAAGGTACTACCGGAGCCGGACGAGTTTTAATTGATGATACAATTGAGTATTCAGTGGATCCTTTAGAGCATCCTGATTTGTGTGATGATTATTTAGGCTTAGTTGCTGAACAACAAGTCGAAATACCATTTGATCCTACCAGAGGAGATTTTACAATACATGCTTCTATGCTTTCTCAAAATGGTGGATTATTGGTTTCAAGCTATGGGAGCTATCCGGCTGCTTATAAAATGAATATTGTTGGTGGGATAATAGGTCATAAGGTTGAAGCTACTGCAAAATATGCCTGGGATCCTATTAAAAAGCAGTATGTTCCAACAAAGGGATATAGTTACATTCACAAATATGATAAAAGGTTTGATGTAACTGTTCCACCTTATTTCCCCAAGATGAGAATCTTTAGCACCATCGCCTGGTACGAAGGTGAAGTTTATATTCCCGCATTCTAATTAAACTACTTTTTAATAAAGCTCTTAAAGTGAATAACTTTAAGAGCTTTTTTATTTATTAACAGTCACAATCCATACATCGCTGAACTCAGGGATTATCTTTAACTCATCTCTTATCAGTTCAGCTTCTTGTCTTAATTTGTAAAATGGTGAGAGTTGAACAAGATAAAGATTATTATTTTCACTGTAAGTAATAATAATATCTCTGTCGATTTTTGTTCTGCTAAGTTCTGCAAATTTTTCAGCTCTCTCTTTTGTAGTAAAAGCGCCAATCTGTACTACATAATATGTTTCGCTAATGTCTGGAAATTCTCCATCTTTCTTAACTTCAATTTTGTCTTCATTTTTTTGTTCATCGAAAACATAAATTCTCTCCCCTTCTGTCGTTTGCTGAGGAGGTGTGCAGCTAAAGAGTAGATTTATCATAAGTAATGTTTGAATCGTGAAAAATATTTTTTTCATATCATTTCCAGAAGATAAAATTACAAAAAAAGCTGTCAGAAAATATTAATTATCTGACAGCTAATTATTTAATCAAATTAAATTAGAAAAGTAAGTGCTCAAAAACTTCCGGTGGTAATATTGGAAAACCATTTTGATAATTAATCTTTCCAGCGAATATCAAGCTACCAGGTATTGCAGAAACATCAACCAAAGGAAACTGAGCATTGTATTTATTGTTTATGACTTTGATGAACTCATTCGCAATAATTGCTTGTCCTTGATTTGTCGGATGAACACCATCCAAACTGAATAATCCTCCGGTGACAAATGTGGTTCTAAAGGTAACTCCGTTATAAACAGTCCCACCTGTAAAATCATTTTGTCTGATTTGATTGAATACAGAATTGATATCAACTACTGCAAAGTTAAAGTTAGCAGCAGTGCTTGCAATTATGTTGTTATAATTTGTAACTGCCTGATTAGCAATTTGTATTTCATCCGTATCAAGAATTAAAGAATTTGGCCAGGGATTTTGGGGATGGAATCCAAATGGTTTGGTTGTGTCAATTCCGACAGGGATTACCAATCCATTATCACGATAAAATTTTCCCGTCGGTTGACCAAGCAATGGAGCATAAGAACTACCTCTCAAGGTAACGAGATTAGTACCGGTTAATAAACTTACAGAATCTGCAACTCCAATTGTGCCGCCTGTTTTTTGATAAACTAAACCAACAACACCTTGAGGAGCTAATTGATACCAAGGAGTTGAAAGAGCAATTTGAGGTCCAACAGTGGTAAAAAAAGGTATTGCAGAAACATTAGGAATATTTGCCACAACTGCTTCCTTACCAGCTTGAGCTATTCCACCGCAGATACCACCAAACAATTGCTGAAACTGAGTTGCACTTGTTGGCGCCGACGGGGCTGTTCCACCACTGGTTGCATAACCAAGAACATCATTGTTACCAATCCATAGAGTAATTAAGGTTGGATTTTGTGCTAATGCCTGCTGAAGTTGCGTACCTATATTCAAAGCACTGTTTCTTAGTATGTGATCAAAATAAGGATTTGGAGTTCCTGCAAAAACAGCAGAAGCACAGTTATCTTTATTAGTAGCAAAAAGTACATCGTAAGCTAACGCTCCGGGTACTCCTAAATTCTGATATGGAGCTGGTAAACTTAAATTCATTGGTGATCCAGAATTCGGATTAGTATAAAGTGTAAATGGTGATAAAGATTTTATTTCTAATCTTCCACCTAAGCCGGGATCACTAACTTTTAAACCAGTCATCTCAACACCAGCTTGCTTAGCAATTAAATATGGGAATGCATAAATCTGAGCTGAATAGAAAAGTGTACCTGACTGGTAACCAGCTGTTAAACTATTTCCGATTGCAACATACTTTGTTAAATCTGCATTACCACTTTTTCCATTAAGTGGAGCAGGTGCGGTTAAGTCAGATCTATCTTCACAAGCATTAAAAAGATAAATAACAGTTATAAATAAAACAATTGATGCTATTAGATTTTTCATGTTTCCACCTCTTTTTATAAACTATAAAGTAAGCCAATTGAAAGAACTGTGGCGTTAATATTATATACACCATTGAATGGAGTATTGCCATGAATAAATTGTTTTGAGTTTTCAACTTTAAGTTCATTTCCTCTGATATATAAGAATGAACCTCTTACGGACAGATTTTTCATCAAGCTATATTCAGCTCCTATTGTCATACCGATTCTATCTGTTTCCGGCAATGATGGAGCAACCATATCATCTTCAACAGGTTTTCTGTCATAATAAAGACCACCACGAATTGAAAAATCATCCGATAATTTATAATCTGTTCCAAATCTTATAATAAAACTATTACGATATAATCTTGGACTTGCTATATCGTTGTAAGCAGGGTCAACAAAATCAACTTTCAAAGAATCGTAACTTGACCAACCGACATATTGAAAATCAGCGCTGATTAACCAATCCTTATTCAAGTTGTAAGCAGCACCAACTGCTAAATTAAACGGTGTTTTTAATTTTGCTATTACATCGCCAACAGGTAATCTTTTTGCATCAATAAGTTGTTGTGCTCCTTCCGAACTTGCTGAACCGCTGAAGTCATAATCGATATTACTCTGAAATGAAGCTCCAAGAGTCAAATCATCTGTGGCTTTGAACATCAGGCCAAAGCTATAACCGAAAGCAGATCTGTCTTTTCCATCAAGATTAATTTTTGCATCACCAGCAAAAGGGGTTTGAGGTGTCTTTTGAATTATCTTAACGTTTGCAAAACTAAATACAAATCCGGCACCAATTGATAAAGCATCTGTAATTTTATAAGATACTGTTGGTGTGAGAGTAAAAATCTGTAATTCAGTTTCAACAGCTAAATATCTTCCAACCCAATCTTCGTCCCACTTAGTTCCTAATCCGAAAGGTACAGTAAATCCAACTCCAACTGCCCAATTATCATCAATCGAATGAGAGGCGAAAAAGTTTGATGGATAAAAAGTCCTTTTAACAACTTTATATTCATCAACAGCAGGACTTATTCCTCTAAAACTAGAAGATGGGGTAACTAAATGAGAACTTATCATAAAATGAGTTCCTTTAATAAAAGATAAACCGGCGGGATTCCAATAGACTGCACTAGGATCGTTAGCAACTGCTGTAAACGCCCCACTCATTCCGGATGCTTTTGCTCCGTGTTGATTAAGTTGAAATCCACCTGCGTATAAGGCGGATGAACTTAAACCAAGAACTATCAAAAGGTAAGTAAAGATTTGTTTCAAGGCTGTCTGTTATACCCATCTGACGCTGGCGACGATGTGCAGTGTGTAGA
>JAIMAZ010000135.1 GCA_023511695.1 Ignavibacterium sp. | reverse complement strand
GTCACACTTCGATATCCGTCAGCTGACGGATCAGTGTGGCAATTGAGTTGACATCCTGAGCTTGTCGAGTGTCATCCTGAGCTCGTCGAAGGATGACAGTCACTCTTCGACTCCGCTCAAACTGACAAATTAAATTTTTCACACAAACTCTAAAGTAACAAGCTATTTAATTAAGGTTCTCCAAAATCTCTTTAAGCTTACTAAGATTTTCCATCCAATCTTTCTGTTTTGCTCTTTCTTTTTCTACTACTTCAGCTGGTGCGTTATTTACAAACTTTTCGTTACTTAATTTTTTCTCAACAGATGTGATTGAATTTTCAAGCCGCTGAATTTCTTTTTGGATTCTCTGTCTTTCTACTTCAAGGTCAATCAAACCTTCCAGCGGAATAAAAATCTCCGCATCTTTCAATACTGCTGATGCACTTGCTTTTGGCTTCTGAATTTGGATATCAACTTTAATCTCTTCAACCTTTGCAAGTTTTTTAATGTACTCAATCTGATGTGATTTAACTTCAGATGATTTTATAAGTGCATTTACTTTTTTAGAAGGCGCAATGTTCATTTCGCCGCGAATGTTCCTTATTGCGGTTATAATATCTTTTACAAAATCCATTTCAATTTCTGCGGATTCTTTTATCAGACTCTCATTTACTTCGGGAAATAGCGAAACAGAAATACTGTCTCCTTCTTTTCGCTCATCAAGCAGCTGCCAGAGTTCTTCTGTAATGAAAGGCATAAACGGATGAAGCATTTTAAGTGCATCTTCAAAAATTGAAATTGCTCTCGTCAATGCTGCAGATTTAACTTTTTCATCGTCGCCATAAAGTCGTCCCTTAATCATTTCGACATACCAATCGCAGTAATCATTCCAGATAAATGAGTAAACAATTTTAATTGCATTGTTTACTTCAAAATCATCCATCGCCTTGTTGAACTGCTGGAGTGTTTTATGTAAGCGGGAAATAATCCACTCATCAGCAAAATCTTTGTGAGAGTTTTGAAGTGCCTTGTCTAACTTAATTGTTTCTTTGTTCATTAAAAGAAATCTGCCTGCATTCCAGATTTTGTTTGCAAAGTTTCTTCCGAGTTCGCATTTGTCAGTGCTGAACAAAACATCCTGTCCGAGTGGAGCGAGATAAATTACGGTAAATCTTAATGCATCAGCACCATATTCTTGAATTACTTCAAGAGGGTCAGGAGAGTTACCGAGTGATTTACTCATTTTTCTTCCCTGAGCATCGCGAATAATACTTGTGAAGTAAACATCACGGAAAGGAATGTCTTTCATAAAATGCATTCCGGCCATTATCATTCTTGCAACCCAGAAGAAAATTATATCCGGTCCTGTTACAAGTGTGTCGGTTGGATAATAATATTTTCTTTCTTCATCAGTTCTGAAAATTGCGTGAGCCCAAAGCCAGCTTGATGCCCAGGTATCAAGCACATCTTCGTCCTGTTTGTAGTTTTCAACATCATCTGGTGGATTAACATCGCAATAAATTTCGCCGTTTTGTTTGTGATACCAAACGGGAATTCTGTGTCCCCACCAAAGCTGTCGTGATATACACCAGTCTTTAATGTTTTCCATCCAGTGGAAATAAGTTTTTTCCCAATGCTTTGGATAGAACTTTATTTTACCTTGCTTAACAACTTCAATAGCTGGTTTAGCAAGTTCATCCATCTTCATAAACCATTGTTCAGAAAGGTATGGTTCGATAGGAACATTGCCTCTTTCAGAATATCCGATTTTGGTTTGATAATCTTCAATCTTATGAAGTAATCCAAGCTCTTCAAATTTCGCGACAACTTTTTTTCTTACTTCAAATCGATCCTGATGCTGAAGCCAATCAGGAACATTTTCGTTTGTTGTGGCATCGTCATTAAAAATATTAATGAACTGAAGTTTGTGACGCATTCCCATTTCATAATCATTTACATCGTGAGCAGGAGTTACTTTAACTGCTCCGGTGCCAAAATCTTTATCAACATACTCATCTGCAATAATTGGAATCTCTCTATCTACGATAGGAAGTTTTACTTTCTTTCCGATAAGATGTTTGTATCTTTCATCCTCCGGATTAACAGCAACAGCAGTATCACCGAGCATTGTTTCAGGTCGTGTGGTTGCAACGATAATAAATTCATCGCTGCCAACAACAGGATATTTGAAGTACCAAAGTTTACCATTTACTGTTTTATAAATTACTTCTTCATCCGAGATTGCAGATTTGTTTGCAGGATCCCAGTTAACCATTCTGTAGCCGCGATAGATTTTACCTTCTTTGTATAAATCAACAAAAGCTTTTATCACTTCGCGGTAGTAATCATCATCCATTGTAAAGCGTTCCCGACGCCAATCGCAGCTTACGCCAAGTTTTTTCAACTGCTGAATTATTATTCCGCCATATTGTTCTTTCCATTGCCAGCAGTGTTTGAGAAACTCGTCACGACCAATTTCTTTTTTCCTTATTCCTTGTTCTTCTAAAAATTTTGTTACTTTTGTTTCCGTAGCGATTGATGCGTGGTCAGTCCCTGGAACCCAGCAGGCATTATATCCTTGCATTCGTTTTAGTCTGATAAAAATATCCTGTAATGTGTTATTCAGAATATGACCCATCGTAAGCATTCCGGTTATGTTCGGCGGCGGAATGGGAATAACATAAGGTTTTTTTGAGTAATCAACTTCAGAGTGATAAAGTTCGTGATCGTACCAGTACTTGTACCATTTATCTTCGACATCAGATGGATTATATGCTTTGGGAACCTGAGAAAAACTGCTATCAGACATTACAACAATCCTTAAAAATTATATTTCAGTTACTAAAAATTTGAGTCCAAATATAAGGATTTTTGAGCTAGGAATGAGAAGCAGAATAGTACGCTAATGACGCTGATTAGGCTAATAAACACAGATTAAAATCAGAGCAAATCTGCTCAATCTGTGTTACCAGTGTGCTATTAATCTTACTTTATCTCATATAAATAATTTGGAATCTTAACTTTTATTCCTGTATTATCTCCCTCAAAGTCCGTCCACTGATCACCGATACAAATAATAATTTCATATCCTTTCTCGGTTAATTCTTTTCGTTTGGAAGATTTAAATTGACCAGCCCCAATTTTTCTTTCACTTTCGGTTCTGACAATAAGAGTATCAAATGAAGTGTAGCCCTGCGCAATAAGATTTTGGTAAGTTATATCGTATTCTTCTTGTTGTCTACCGGTAAGAAAAATTATTTTCAATCCCTTTGATTTCAAATAATCATAAAATTGTTTTGTTTGTTTTATTGCCGGAAGTTTTCCACTCATAACCCAATCCTGAATGATTTTGTAATCATAACCAAAATCAAGTCGCTTACTGATTTCATAATTTGAAAGTGCGGTATCATCAACATCAAATATTGCAGCGGAATTTTGCTTCAAAGAAACTTTATCAATTTTACTTTTGGCTTCAGCGTAAATCTCTTCTAACTCTTTATCATACTTCCCCGATTCATAATAATCCTGAACAATGTCTTTTGCTGTACGGAGATTTAAAATTTCCTGAGAAGAGCCGCAACCGGTTAGAAAAAGATTAAGAGTAAGTGTAAGAGTAAGAAATATTGAAAGAAAGAGTGTCTTCATAATACTAAAATTTAGAATTTCAACTATTAAAAAATAAAACAATTAAGCAGATGACGAAATACAAAACATATCAAGAACACAATAATTGGCAGTTATTTACTTCCAAAGAAGAAAGTCAAAGGTCTTTCCAATCTTGCAGCCCATTCTTTTTCATTGTGTTCAGCACCCGGAGCGTAATAATAATCAATATCCTGACCGAGTACATATCCTTTCTGTGTAAGCAGGCAAAACATTTTTTGTCCTCTGACAAGTCCATCTTCACCGTGATCTATGTAAAACTTAACATTCTTTTTCGGACCATTGTAATTTTCCACTAACTTTAATGAGTGATCGTTGTGATAGTAAAATGAGCTCGACATGCATCCGACTTTAGAAAAAACTTCCGGATAAAACCAACCAGCATAAAATGAAATCAATCCACCCATCGAAGAACCAATAACTGCAGTATTCTCTCTGTCTGCCTTTGTTCTGTAATTTGAATCAATAAACGGTTTTAATTCCTCAACTATGAATCTTAAATAAAGCTGACCTTTCTCGCCCCAGCTATATTCATCAAGTCTGTCTGGAGTATTATAAATCCCAACAACAATTATGTCTTTTATTTTTCTTTTTCTGATAAGCTTTGTTATTGTTTCATCAGCTCGCCAATCCTTTCCTGCATAAGCAGTTTTCGGATCAAGAATATTTTGTCCATCGTGCATATACAGAACAGCATAACGATTATCTTTTTTCTTATAAGAATTATATCCCTTGGGAAGCCAAACAACAATGTCTCTCTGATTATTCAAGAGTGAAGAAGAAAATCCGCGGTGATATTTAACTATCCCAACGATTTCATCTCTTTCTGAATTTGCTTTCGGTCTTTTTTTCTTTATTTGACGAAACATAAAAATTTTTTGATGTTAATTTTATTCCTGCAAAGATAAGTAAAACAACTTTTGGTAAAGAAATATTTTTTTATAAAAAATTCAGCAGAAATGTGTGAATTGTCATTGGCTTATTAGCATTATTTTATGGATTTTTGAGCAAGTAATTTTTGAAAAACTTGTAATCATCCGGAGATATTATGGCAGTAATCAGACCATTCAAAGCACTTCGACCAACAAAACAAAATGCTCATTTAGTTGCAAGTGTTCCTTATGATGTTATCAATAAGGAAGAAGCAAGAGAACTTGCTAAAGGAAATCCGCTTAGTTATTTACATGTTACAAGATCAGAAATTGATTTGCCGGATAATGTTGATGTTTATTCAAAAGAAGTTTACTTGAAAGCTAAAGAAAATTTGGATAAACTGATTAAGGAAGCTCCTCTGGTACTTGATGATAAACCGCATTTCTATCTTTACAGATTGATAATGAATGGCAGAGCTCAAACGGGAATAGCAGCAACTTTTTCTGTTGATGATTATGATAATGATGTTATCCTTAAACACGAAAAAACCCGCAAGGTTAAAGAAGATGACAGAACAAATCATATTATAACTACTAACGCTCAAACCGGTGTTGTTTTTCTTACCTATCGTGATGTTAATACAATCAATGAGCTTGTTGATAAAACTATAAATGAAGTCTCGCCCGAGTATGATTTCACAGCGCCGGATGGAATTCAACACACAGTATGGATAGCTCCTGAAAAATATAACGATTTGATTATTTCTGAATTTGCAAAAATCACTAAACTCTATATTGCAGATGGACATCATCGGGCTAAAAGTGCAAGTCGGGCAAGAGAAGAAAAAATGAAATCAAATCCTAATCATAAGGGCGATGAAGAGTATAACTTTTTTATTGCAGTAATTTTCCCTGCTAAACAATTACAAATTTTACCATATAATCGTGTAGTACTTGATTTGAATGGATTAAGCAAAGATGATTTCTTAAATGCTATCAGTGAAAAGTTTGAAGTAACATTAACTACTGAAAAAGAGCCGAAGAAACAGAAAGAATTTTGTATGTATCTTGACCATCAATGGTATCATCTGAAGGCAAGAGATTCTGTTCTGGCAAGTTTATCTCTTGAAAAATCTGTTGGAGAAAAACTTGATGTAAGTATTCTGCAAAACTTTTTATTAAATCCTGTACTTGGAATAGATGATCCAAGAACCAATAACAGAATTGATTTTATTGGTGGAATCCGAGGTACGAAAGAGTTAGAGAAACTTGTTGATAGCGGTAAAGTTGCAGTAGCTTTTTCATTATTTCCTGTTAGTCTTGATGACCTGATGAATATTTCAGATGCAGGAGAGATAATGCCGCCGAAATCAACCTGGTTTGAACCAAAACTCAGAGATGGATTATTAACACATTTAATTTAAGAAAAGTCAAATAATGACTAGGAAGCAAAAACTTTTTGAAAAAATTAAAAATAATCCCAAAAATGTTAGGTTCTCTGAGTTAAAGCAGTTACTTCTTGATGAAAATTTTATACTTGATAGAATTAGTGGTAGTCATCATATTTTTAAACGAGAGGATATAATATTTGTTATCCCGATGCATAAAGATTTAGTTAAATCAGTTTATGTTAAAAGGGTCATTGAGTTAATTGAAAGCATAAGGAGTAAAAAATGAAAGATAGAATAAAGTATCCTATAATAATTTATCCTGCTGATGAAGGTGGATATGTTGCAGAAGTTCCAACACTCAAGGGCTGTATCGCTCAGGGAGAAACTATTCAGGAATGTCTTAGCGAACTTGAAACTGTTATATCTCTTTGGATAGAAACGGCAAGAAAAAATAAATTTAAAATACCGACAGCAAATTCAGTTATTAGAAAAATTAAAACCATATCAACTAATTATTAGAGCATTTAATTTAAATCTCTGTGACTCCGTGTCTCTGTGGTAAGAAGGGTTTTTTCACCACAGAGGCACAGAAAAACAGAGGAATTAACTAAGAGACTAAATAAGAAAAGGAAAAGTAAAATGGAAAACAGAATATATAACTTCAGTGCTGGTCCGGCAGTTTTACCGGAAGAAGTTCTGCTCGAAGCTCAGAAAGATTTATTTGCACTTCCTGGTGTGGGAATGTCAATTCTTGAAATTTCTCATCGCTCAAAAACTTATGATGCCATTCATCAGGAAGCAAAAGAAGGATTAAAAAAGTTACTCGATATTCCGGATGATTACGCAATCCTGTTTTTACAAGGCGGTGCCTCACTTCAATTTTCAATGGTGCCATTAAATCTAATGCCTCCAAAGAATAAAGCCGATTACATCTTAACAGGTTCCTGGTCAAAGAAAGCAATGAAGGAAGCCAAACGAGTTGGTACTGTTAACATTGCAGCAACTACCGAAGAAGGAGAAGGTGACAAGAAATATTTCAAACGAATTCCAAAACAAAGTGAACTGAAACTTGATCCTGATGCTGCTTATGTTCATTTCACATCAAACAACACAATTTTCGGAACTCAATGGCAAACCGAACCTGAAGTTGGAAATATTCCGCTTGTATGTGATGCTTCTTCAGATATCCTTCATAAAAAAATTGATGTGAGAAAATATGGATTGATATACGCTGGAGCTCAGAAAAATATGGGACCTTCTGGAGTTACTTTGGTTATTATCAGAAAAGATTTGCTTGAAAGAAGTCAGGATTCATTGCATACAATGCTTAACTATAAAATTCACGCTGAGAACGATTCGCTTTACAATACACCAAACACTTTTGGAATTTATATCATTAAACTTGTAACAAAATGGCTGCTCGGTCTTGGCGGACTTGATGAAATGTACAAGATTAACAAAAAGAAAGCTCAGCTTCTTTATGATTGCATTGATCAAAGTGGTGGTTTTTATAAGGGGCACGCTGAAAAAGACAGCCGTTCTTTAATGAATGTTACTTTTAATCTCTCAACAGAAGAACTCGAGAAAAAATTAATCAGTGAAGCAACAAAAGCTGGTTTCGACGGATTGAAAGGTCATCGTTCTGTTGGTGGTTTGCGTGCTTCAATTTATAATGCATTCCCTGTTAAAGGTGTTGAAGCACTTGTAGATTTTATGAAAGATTTTCAGAAGAGAAACGGTTAGTTTGGGACAAGAAGGGAATAGGGTATAAGGAGATAAGGT
>JAIMAZ010000014.1 GCA_023511695.1 Ignavibacterium sp. | reverse complement strand
ACCCAAATCTGTGAAACCTTCGAGGTTTGACAAAAAATGTAGTTAAAGTAAAAGAAAAACTCTTAATTATTTCAGAAAACCTCGAAGGTTTTTATCAATTTTGCGTAACATAACTGTGTAACTTTTTTGTAGCACAAATTATAATTTGTGAAAATAAAATTTATCAAGTTAATCTCTGTGCTACGAAAAATTTCTGCCAATACGGACTTTCTTTAATACCTTCATAAATATTTGAGCTTTCACTAATTTTGCTCACAAAAAATTACAAGTATAAAGTATAATATGACAAAAACCATTGTAGTAATTGGTGCAGGCATATCCGGATTGACAACTGCATATCTTCTTTCAAAAAATGGATTTGATGTTAGGATAATTGAAAGAAAATCTGAAGTTGGTGGCTCAATAGAAAGTGTAAATGAAAATGGATTTTTATTCGACAGAGGACCCAACAGTGCTCTTGAAACAACACCTTTAATAAATCAATTAGTTGAAGAACTAAACCTTAAGGATGAACTTCTCTATGCGAACAAAGAAGCAAACAAAAGATACATCCTTCGTAGTAATAAGCTTCACGCACTTCCAATGTCGCCACCAGCGTTTATCAAAACAGAATTATTTTCAGCTAAAGCTAAATTAAGATTATTGGCTGAGCCATTTATCGGAAGATCTAACGATGGCTATTATCAAAGTCTTGCTGAGTTTGTTAAGAGAAGACTGGGACAGGAATTTTTAGATTATGCAATCAATCCATTTGTTGCTGGTGTTTACGCCGGTAGGCCCGAAGAGTTAAGTGTTAAATCTGCTTTCCCAAAACTTTATGCTCTTGAAGAAAAATATGGCGGATTGATCGTCGGAACTGTTAGAAGTATTCGTGAAAGGAAAAAACGAGCAGAAAAATCAAAACAATCTGCAAAGATGTTATCTTTCAAAAGCGGAATGATTGCTCTTCCAAAAGCAATTGCAAAATTTTTGGGCGATAAAGTTATACTATCCGCTGAAGTTACATCAATTGACAAAACAAATGAAGGATACATTGTATCTTATAAACATAACGGCATTGATGAGGCAATAGCTTGTGATGCTGTGCTGTCAACTGTTCCCGCTTATGTTGCTTTGGAATTATTTATAAAGTTTAATAAAAATTTCAAAACCCACGCTGAAGCAATTTATTATCCACCAGTTTTAGTTTACTTTCTCGCATACAATAAAAAGGATGTTAAACAGCCGCTTGATGGTTTTGGTTTTTTAATCCCCGAAAAAGAAAAGAAATCTTTTCTTGGTGCTTTGTGGAGCTCAGTAATATTTCCTTACAGAGCAAAAGATGATTACGCAACTTTCACATTATTTATTGGTGGAAGTCGTAATCCTGAGTTCGTTAAAGAAGAAAGAGAAATTTTACTTAGCAGAGTAAGAAAAGAGTTTGAAGAGATTATGCAAATCACAGGGCAACCGGTTTATTCATCCACAAGATTTTGGGAGAAAGCAATTCCACAATACAATATTGGTTATATTGAGCACGAAAGATTTTTTGATGAATTCGAAAAACAAAATCCGGGTTTATTTATAAGCGGAAATTTTCGCGGTGGAATTTCGGTAGGAGATTGTATTAAGAATGCAGATCTTGTCCGTGATAAGATAAATTTACAATTAAGAATGAACAATTTATAATGTAAAATGTAGAATTTAGAATGTAGAATGATATTAAAAGAAGAAACAGTAAAGTATTATAATCCGATTGTGGAAAAGAGCTTTAATTTTGCAATTAGAATTATTAGGTTTTATAAATTAAAATCATTAGATAATTATTCACTAAATTCTCTTTTGAAACAATTGCTTAGATCCGGTACTTCAATAGGCGCTAATGTGTCAGAAGCTCAAAGTGCATTTACTAAAAAAGATTTTATCAATAAACTTGGAATTGCATTAAAAGAATCCAGAGAAACTGAATATTGGTTAAAACTATTTAAAGAAACTGCGATAATTTCCGAAAAAGAATTCAAAAGTCTTTTCGAAGATTGTGAAGAATTATCAAAATTACTTACATCAATAATTAAATCATCAAAGGAATTATAATTCTACATTCTAAATTCTACATTCTACATTAAGGAGAAATCATGAGTCTATATCCAACAATTCGTCATCGCCGTTTAAGATACAATCCGATTATCAGAGATATGGTTCGGGAAACTGTATTGACTAAGAACGATTTAATCTATCCTCTCTTTGTTGTGCCGGGAACAAAAATTAAAAATTCCGTTAAGTCAATGCCTGGAGTTTTTCAGATGTCAATTGACAACATAGTTGAAGAGTGTAAAGAAGTTCGTGATTTAGGAATTCCCGCAATAATTCTTTTCGGTATTCCTGAACATAAAGATGAAAAAGGTTCAGAAGCTTATGATCCTGAAGGAATAATTCAGAGAGCGGTTCGTGCAATTAAAAAAGAAGTGAAAGATTTGGTTGTTATAACGGATGTTTGTATGTGCGAATATACTTCTCACGGCCATTGCGGACTTTTACACGGTGAAGAAATTCTTAATGATGAAACTGTTGAACTTCTTGCAAAGGAAGCATTAACTCATGTTCAGGCAGGAGCTGATATGGTCGCTCCTTCCGATATGATGGATGGAAGAGTTGCTGCAATCAGGAAAATACTTGACGATAACGGCTTTAACAAAATTCCAATTATGAGTTACGCTGCAAAATATGCATCTGGTTTTTACGGTCCATTCAGAGATGCGGCAGAATCAACTCCTGCATTTGGTGATAGACGCTCACATCAAATGGATATTGGAAATATTAATGAAGCAATCCGCGAAGTTGAAGAAGACATTAAGGAAGGTGCTGATATTGTCATGGTTAAACCAGCAGGACCTTATCTTGATGTTATTCGTGAAGTTAAACAAAGATTTGGAATGCCAACTGCAGCATATCAGGTTAGCGGTGAATATTCAATGATTAAAGCTGCTGGTGCAAACGGCTGGATTGATGAAGAACGTGTTATGGTTGAAGCTGCTTTTGCAATAAAACGAGCCGGTGCAGATATGTTCTTAACTTATTTTGCAAAAGATTTAGCTAAATGGATTGATAAGAATAGAAAATAAAAAGTTTTTCGGATATTACGATAAATAATGTAAAAAATATACTTGTTGTTCGCCAGCATAATCAGATTGGCGATATGCTTTGTTCACTGAGCTTGTATAAAGCAATCAAGAAAAAATATCCTGAATCTCACATAACTCTGGTTGCTTCAAAAACCAATTATCAAATTCCCTTCTTTGATATCAATCCTTTTGTAGATCGTGTATTGATTTATGATAAGTCATCAAATAAAACCATATTAAATTTTTTCATGCAGCTACGCGATAGAAATTATCACTTTGGCTTTGTGCCCTCAACAATAAAAGTATCAAGAACTTCGCACATTATTAATTGTCTTTCAGGAGCGAAAATCAGAGTCGGTGTTAAATCAATTGATGGAATAAAAAACAAATCTTCTTTTCTTTTGAATCTGAAGGCTGATTTCAATTGGAAAGACAAACATCAACTGATCAGAAATCTGGAAATAGCACGATTAGCCGGCTTTGATTTATCCGATGACGAATTAAAAAATATTAAAATTGAATTCTCCGATGATGATATTTTATTTGCAAAAAATTTTATTCGGGAAAATTTTCCCGACCGAACAAAAAAGATAATAGCTTTTCATCCTGGCGCCGGCAAAATTGATAATACTTATCCTGCTGAAAAATTTTTAGAACTGATAAAAAAAATTTATAAAGCATACAATAATTATGTGCTTCTCACATCAGGATGGACTGACGAGAAAATTATAAATAAAATTTCTTCTCAGCTTGATGAACAATCAATTAAATATAAAGTGCTTCATAATCTGTCTGTAAAAAAACTTGGAGCTGTTCTTTCTATGATTGATTTGTACATTACAAACGATACAGGTACAATGCATATTGCTGGTTTTTCAGGTGTAAAAATGATTTCATTATTCGGTCCTACAAATCCAAATGAATGGGCGCCGCGAAATAACAATTCTTTTTTTATCAAATCTCTGACCGGAAAAATTAAAGATATTTTTGTCGCTGAGATTTTTAATTTATCACAACAGATTCTAAATGAATGAATTTTACGCAAATCAATTGGTGCGAGATCTTGCGTGGGTAATTTCATCACCTTCTTTATTTGAATCTCTTCCAAATTCAAATCATTCAGTAATTCTCTCCGAAGATTTTTTTGAAAATGAGTTTAAGCATTTGAAAGGTTTACTGGAAAAGTTAGATAATGATCCTTCGCCTCTGGAAATTCATATCCAATCTGGTAATAATAGACTTTTGGGAAAGTATTTTGAAAGCCTGGCAGAATTCTGGTTCTTAAATTCCGAAAGATTTAATCTTATAGATAAATCTGTTCAAATAAATATTAACGGCGATACAAAAGGCGAGTTTGATTTTATTTTGCGTGATAAAATAAACAACCGGTTTCTTCATCTCGAAGCAGCAGGAAAATTCTATTTGAGTTCTGCTAACTCTGTTAGTTGGGAAACTTTTATTGGACCAAACCCAAACGATAATCTTGAGAACAAAATGTATAAATTGTTGAATGAACAGATTTATTTAAGCAAAACCGTATCGGGCAAAAATAAACTTATCGAATTGGGGATAGACGAACTTGATCCGGCGCTTCTTCTTAAAGGATACTTTTTTTATCACCTGAATAATTTTTTAAGAAATGATTTTTCTATTCCCGAGTACGCTAATCCAAATCACAATAAAGGTTGGTGGATAAGATTTGGTGAGATAGAAAAATTATTTGATTTAAACTCAAACCAGTGGATCATTTTTAAAAGGATGAATTGGATTTCCAAAGCACTTACCAAAAATCTAAATGATGTTATTGATACAAACACATTATTAATTTTTCTACACAGCTATTTTGAATTTAATCACTACCCTATTTTAATTGCATCCGTTAGAAAAAACGGAGAACATTTTATTGAAGTGAGCAGAGGTTTTATTGTCCCTGACCTTTGGCCTGATTTAAATTTTACTCATTGATAGCAAATGAAAATTAAAGAGAAAAAAATTTCTATAAGATTTTATGAAGAGTTAAATGACTTTTTACCAAAAGAGAAAAGAAAGAAACGATTTACACATTCTTTTATTGACAGAACTTCTGTAAAAGATTTAATTGAATCTCTTGGTGTTCCTCATACCGAAGTTGATTTAATATTGGTCAATGGTAAATCAGTAAATTTCAAGTATCTTATTAACGACGGCGATGACATTTCTGTGTATCCTGTGTTTGAAAGTCTTGATATTTCTGATGTTCAGCACCTGAGAGCAAAACCGCTTCGCAAACCAAAATTTATTTGTGATGTTCATCTTGGCAAACTTGCCAGAAACTTAAGAATGTTTGGAATTGATGTTTACTACAAAAACTTTATGAACGATGAGGAGATTGTTAAAATTTCTCTTGCTGAAAAAAGAACTATTTTAACAAGAGACACAGGACTATTAAAAAGATCTGATGTAACTCACGGATATTTTATCCGAAATGATGATCCTGAGAAACAAACAGCTGAAATTATTTCAAGATTTTCCTTAATGAAACTTGTTAAACCATTTACATTATGTCTTGATTGTGGAAGCAAGTTAGTTAAAATAAACAAGAAAGATATTCTTCATCTTATTCCGGAAAATGTGAAGCAGGAACAAAATAAATTTTTCTATTGCGTTAACTGCAAAAAAATTTTCTGGGCAGGGAGTCATTTTAACAATATGAGTCTGTTTATAAAAGAAATGATGAAACATCTAAAATAAAATTATATTTATTGTTTTCGAATCAATAGAAAAAATGCCGGAAGGTGTTTTTAGTTCTACAGACTTTCCAAAATTATATGTTTCTTATCTCAACTTTTTATACATTTACAAAAACAATTGAGGAAGGAATTATAAGATGCAGGTCAACAAAAAACTTCGTCTTATTGTTTTATTAAGAGAGATCATTCACGATAGATTTAATCTTGAAGAAGACAAAGCAAGTGAAGATGAGATTATTGAAAATGTGAAAAAAGGGATTGAGTTTAAGGGAATGAATCTTTGGGTTCTCATCTTTGCAATATTTATTGCTTCGATAGGACTGAATGTGAACTCAACTGCTGTGATTATTGGTGCAATGTTAATTTCTCCTTTGATGGGTCCAATTATGGGCATTGGTTTAGGAATTGGTATCAATGATTTCGAGCTGATAAAAAAATCTTTCAAAAATCTTGGCATTTCTGTGTTAATAAGTGTATTAACATCAACAATATATTTCTTAATCACTCCATTAAGCGATGCTCAATCAGAATTACTTGCAAGAACAACTCCGACAATCTGGGATGTATTCATCGCATTATTTGGCGGACTGGCAGGAATTGTTGCAGCTACAAGAAAGAGTATCAGCAATGTAATTCCTGGTGTTGCAATAGCCACAGCTTTAATGCCTCCGCTTTGCACTGCCGGCTTCGGATTAGCAACCGGCAACTTATACTATTTCTTTGGTGCGTTTTATCTTTTCTTTATCAACAGTGTGTTTATAAGTCTAGCTACTTACATAATCGTAAGGTTTATGAAATTCCAGAAAAAAGAATTTCTTGATCCTCAAAAAGAACTAAAAGTAAAACGCTCAATAGTAGCTGTGGTTTTGATTACTGTTATTCCAAGTATCATTTTGGCTTATAATATTGTTAACAGAACATTTATTGAAAAAAATGTGCAGCAGTTTATTACAAATGAGTTAAGTTTTCCTAACACTCAGATAGTTAGTAAAAAAATAAATTTCGATTCAAGCCGAGTTCAGATAGAAGTTTTTCTGTTAGGTTCCCCAGTTGAGTCGAATCTGATTGAAGTAGCAAAACAAAAATTACCAAAGTATAAACTGAAAGACGCAGACTTAGTAATTAAGCAAGGTGTATCAGGTGGAAGTAAGGTTGATATAAGTGCTCTCAGGGCAGGTGTGATTGAAGAACTTTATCGTAAGAACGAAGAGATAATTAAAAATAAAGATAAACAAATACAGTTACTCGAGAGTCAGCTTGCTCTTCTATCACCAAATCAGTACGACATTCAGGAAATTTCTAAAGAGGCAAAAACTCTGTTCAATAATCTGATTGAATTATCTGTTAATCGCTCTTATGTTATGAACTTCAGAACAAACCAATTAGATACTCTGACAATTGGTTATGCAAAATTTTCAACTTCAGTTTCAAATAATGATAGAAAAAAATTAACTAATTGGTTAAAGGAAAGAACAAATTCAGAGAAGTTTAGATTAATTATTAACTGAAAATTATGAGTTTATTTTTATCTGAAATATTTATCTATCCGATAAAATCTCTCGGTGGAATTTCTCTCAGCGAAGCAGTTGTTGAGCAAAGAGGTTTACAGTTCGACAGAAGAATGATGCTTGTTGATGAGAGTGGAATGTTTATTACTCAAAGAAATTATCCGGAAATGGCTTTGCTAAAAACTGAAATAGTAAGTGATGAACTTGTGGTTTATCACTCAATTAATAAACATTCTGTACGAATTCCAATTCGAAAGACAAATTATTCTAAGAAAAATAAAATAAATGTTGTCATATGGGATGATGAATGTAATGCAATCGCTGTATCAGAAGAGGCAGATAAATTTTTCTCCGATATGCTAAATATTAATTGCAGATTGGTTTATATGCCCGATGAAGAAAAAAGAATTGTTGATCCCAACAAAAAATATGTTGATGATGAACATATCGTAAGCTTTGCAGATGGCTATCCGTTTTTAATAATCGGACAATCTTCACTTGATGATTTGAACAAAAGATTAGGAACGCCATTACCAATGAATCGTTTTCGTACTAATTTTGTTTTCACAGGCGGCGAACCATTTGAAGAAGACAACTGGAAAGATTTTTTAATCGGCGATATTAAATTCAAAGCTGTAAAACCCTGCGCAAGATGTGTTATTACCACAACAGATCAACAAACTGCAAAAAGAAATGTCGAGCCACTTAAAACACTTTCTACTTTCAGAAAAGTTGGAAATAAGGTTTTGTTTGGGATGAACCTTATCGCCTATGGAACAGGAAAAGTTAAGATTGGAGACAGAATAAATCTTCTTTAAAAAAACTCTCTTAGTGTGTTGAAAATTCCCGACAAAAGTATTTTATTCACCTCAAAAATTTTGAAGACCATGAAACATCTACTTACAATCTTTTTCCTTACATTTTTATACATAAGCTGCTCAGCTAATAAAGAATATTTACCGGAAGAATTCTGGGGGATGAAACTTCAGCGGAAGCTTACTGGCAAAGAAGCTAAAGAGTTTGTTGATAAACTTCATTTTCAGAATGTGGCTACTGAAAAAAATGAAGTTGGTTTTTACAAAGGAGAAATTGGTAATGCAGCGGTTTATATCACTTATTATTCGGATGAAAAAAATGCTTATCAGGATTTCAGGAAAATGACAGAAAAAATTTCTCCTGAAAATTCAATGTTCGTAAGAGGCACTTACCACAATATCAACAATAAGCAAATTTATAGCTGTATGGGACTTGGTCAGGTACATTATGTTTTTGCTCATAAAAATTTACTCTTCTGGATTTCAGCTGCTCCAAGTTTCAGTCGTAACTTTCTTGATGAATATATGAAGCTTGTAATGAATTGATGTTAAAAAGTTTTATTAAGCAAAATTTGTTTTGATCTGGCAAAGCTTATTATCAGCTTTTTTATCTAAGCAAAATCATTTTCTTCGTTTCAACAAAACCTTGTCTTGCCTGCCTCTTTAAGTAACTTGACGAAGGATCTACAATTATTATTTGATAGAAATATACTCCACTTGATAACTCAGGTCTGGAGAACTGCGCTACATTAAACTCAGCTTCATAATTTCCTGCTTCACGGTATTCATCAACAAGCGTTGCAACTTCATTACCAAGCACATCATAAATTTTTAATGTTTGATGACCGCCCACTGGTGACTGCCAACTTATTTTAGTTGTTGGATTAAATGGATTTGGATAATTCTGGAATAATTGGAAGTCAAAATCATAGTTCACTGTTTTATCATCAACAAAATTCGGATCAGGAACATATTTAAATAAAGCTCCATCTTGTCCGCAGGCAAATCCTTTTTTATCATTAACAAAAACAAGATCATATACACTTGAGCTATCAGGTACTTCAGTTTCACTCCAGGTATTTCCGCCGTCAGTTGTGTAAAGAAATTTAAATCCTGCTGCTGACCAACCTTCAAGATTATTGCGGAAATCAATTCCAAAACACACTGCATTTATTGGAAGTTCTTCATATGACCAGGTTTCTCCCCCATCAGAGGATTTAATCAGACCAACTCCATACCTGTATTCAGGATCGCCCGAAAGAGCAAGAATATTT
Organism: Ignavibacterium sp.; assembly: GCA_023511695.1. Taxonomy (GTDB): domain Bacteria; phylum Bacteroidota; class Ignavibacteria; order Ignavibacteriales; family Ignavibacteriaceae; genus Ignavibacterium. The sequence goes on along the minus strand of JAIMAZ010000014.1, from coordinate 12,767 downwards.
AATGAATCAAAAATGAATATTTCAAAAATTTCATCGGGACTAATTCCGTTTGTCTTCCAGTTTCTTCCCCCATCAGTTGTTTTCCAAATTACTCCGGCATTATCAAGCACACCGCCACAAGCAAAACCAAGCTGTTCATTTAACATTTTTACCTGATAAACTGGAAAGTTGGCAACAAGGTCAGTATCTCTTTGTGAGAGATTCCAGAGGATCCCTGAATTTGTAGTGTAATAAGTAAATCGGTCGGCGATCAATCCAAACTGTTCATTCAAAAAAAATATTGATTTAAAAAATTCCAATTCAATTGGAAAGAATTCTGATACCCAATTAGCTCCGCCATTGGTTGTTTTCATAATATAAGTTCCGAAGGGAGGATTAGTTATTTCCCAATTTAATGCCCAGCCAATTTGATTGTTTATAAAGTGGATATCAATTATTGGATTGGTTGTATTTGTATTTTGAACGACCCAGCTTTCACCGCCATCAGAAGTGTGAATAATAGTTCCGTTTAATCCGGCAGCCCAACCATTTAGTGAATCAGCAAAAACAATTTTCTTTAAAACATTTGTCGTTGGTGAATTTATTTTTATCCACTGAGGCTGTGCAATTAAGTTAAAACTTAAAGTGATTATATAAAGCAGAAAAATTTTTTTCATAATAATGTTTGAATTTGATGGCAATCTAAAAAAAGCTAACGAAAATTTTACAATAAAAATCAGTACAAACGATTTACATTTTGATTATATTTTGATGAGAATAAAAAAGATTAAGACGAGGTCAAGATGAAAACTATGACATTCCCATTTATAACAGCAAAATATCTTTCAGACCTTTCAAAGAATAATAATAGAGATTGGTTTCTGAAGAACAGAGAAAGATTTGATATCGAGTTTCTGCAACCGGCAATTCAATTTGTAATTGATCTGGGTGAAAGAATACAAACTTTTGCTCCGAATATTATTGCTATACCAAGAATTGATAAATCAATTTTCCGTTTGCACAGAGATGTTCGTTTCAGAAAAAACAAATCTCCCTATAAAACAAATCTTGGTTTATACTTTTGGGAAGGCAAAGGAAAACGAATGGAATGTTCCGGATTTTATTTTCACATCGAGCCAAATAATTTTTTCCTTGGTTCCGGAATGTATGTCTTTTCGCCTCAGCAATTGAAAAAATACCGTGATACAGTTTACTCCCCCGATAAAGGAAAAGAACTTTCAAATATTCTCGCAACGATTCAAAAAAATAAAAAATATCTGATTGGTGGAAAAACCTTTAAGAAAACTCCGCGCGGTTATGATTCCGAATATAAATATTCTGATTTGCTCTTATACAGCGGAGTTTATTCGTATTATGAGATTGATTCACTGAATATGTTTAATAAAACAGATATCGTTGAATTTTCTTATAATATTTTTAAGGATATGAATCCGCTTCATCAATGGCTTATAAAAAATATCTGATTCCAGATTTGAGAACGAAAAAAAATTATTTTGTTCTTATAACGATTTGAATTGAATCTCTCCTCTGAAATGTTATATTACAAGTAGTTCGACTCATTCCGAACAGCTCATTCTTTAACAATTTACGGAGGTGCAATATGAAATATGTTTCATATCTGCTGAATAATTTCAAAAACATTCCTCAGATAAATAAAATTGATAAGCAACTTGTCGAAGATATTGAAATTGTTGGTTCAGTACTGCCATTTAAAACCAACAACTATGTTGTGGATAATCTGATTGATTGGAACAACATTCCCGATGACCCGATGTTTAAATTAACTTTTCCGCAGAGAGATATGCTGCTTCCTCATCATTATGAGCAAATGAAATCTGTTGTATTCAACGGAGCTGATAAACAAAAAATCAAACAAACAGCAAATGATATCAGATTGCAACTCAATCCACATCCCGCAGGACAACTTGAGTACAATGTTCCAATGATCGAAGGAGAAAAACTTTATGGAATGCAGCACAAGTATCGCGAAACAGTTTTGTTTTTCCCAAGTCAGGGACAAACCTGTCATGCTTACTGCACATTTTGTTTTCGCTGGCCTCAGTTTGTTGGAATGGAAGATTTGAAGTTTGCTTCTAAAGAAGCTGAGCTTTTAGTTAAATATGTTAAGGATCACGAAGAAGTTACAGATGTTTTATTCACCGGTGGAGATCCTTTAATAATGAAGACCAAGCATCTTGAAGCTTATATAAGGCCTTTACTTGATGCGAAGATTGAACATTTAAGAAACATACGAATTGGTTCAAAAGCACTTGCCTATTGGCCCTACAGATTTCTTACTGATGACGATGCAGATGATTTGCTCAGATTATTCGAAGATGTTCACAAAGCAGGAAAACATTTGGCTTATATGGCTCACTTTAATCATCCTGCTGAACTTGATGGTTATGCTGTTGAAAAAGCTATTAAAAGAATTCTGGATACAGGTGCAGTTATCAGAACACAATCGCCTGTTTTAAAACATATAAATAATAGTCCTGAAATCTGGGCTGATATGTTAAGAAAGCAAGTTAAACTTGGCTGCGTTCCATATTATATGTTTGTTGCAAGAAACACTGGTGCGCAGCATTATTTTTCTATTCCTCTTGTTGAAGCTTGGAAAATATTCAGAGAAACTTATCAATCAGTAAGCGGAATTTGCAGAACTCTTCGCGGACCAAGCATGTCGTGCCTGCCGGGTAAAGTTCAGATACTTGGTGTTGCAGAGGTTAAAGGTGAAAAAGTAATGGTCTTTAGAATGATTCAGGGAAGAAATCCTGATTGGGCTGCTCGTCCATTTTTTGCAAAGTATGATGATAAAGCAATTTGGTACACCGACCTTAAACCTGCTTTCGGTGAAGAGAAATTTTTCTTTACTGATGAGTTGAACGAAATATTAAATCCACAGCAAGTTGAATATGATTTAGAGTAGATGCATCCTTTCTTTTCAAAATATGCTTCTGATATCTGTTAAGATGTTGGAAGCATTTTTTATTGCCATTCATAACAATATTTAACCACCATGTAAACTTTAATATTAGTTAGTGATTTATTTTGTTTAATTTAAACTGACAAATTAGTTTCATAAAGAATAACAAATAACGAGCTAAATATGAAAAAACTTCTTGTTCATTTTTCAATTCTTTTTTCCTTCCTTGCATTAAACATATTTGCACAAGTTGATGCAAGAATGTTTCAATATCCCGATGTTTCAAAAACTCATATTTCATTTACCTATGCCGGTGATGTCTGGATTGCTCCCAAAGAAGGTGGAACAGCATTCAGATTAACAACAGCAAAAGGCACAGAAGGATTTGCAAAATTCTCTCCCGATGGTTCTCAATTAGCTTTCAGTGGTAACTATGATGGCAATCTTGATGTATATGTAATACAAGCGCTCGGTGGATTACCAAAGCGAATTACTTCTCACGGAATGCCTGACAGAATTGTTGATTGGTTTCCGGATGGAAAAAATTTATTGTTTGCTTCTTCAAGGGAAAGCGGCAAGCAAAGGTTCAATCAGTTCTACAAAGTTTCTAAAGATGGTGGTTTGCCTGAGAAACTTCCCTTGCCTTATGCAGAGTTTGGCTCTGTCTCTCCGGATGGAAAAAAGATCGCATTTACAACAAGGACGAGAATGTTCAGAACATGGAAAAGATATTTAGGCGGACTGGCTGCAGATATTTACATTTTTGATTTGGAGAAAAAAACTTCAGAAAACATTTCAAACAACGCTGCCAATGATGAAATACCTATGTGGAAGGAAAATAAAATTTATTTTTTGTCTGACAGAGATAAAAACCAACGATACAATATTTGGGTTTATGATCTAACAACTAAACAGAACAGACAATTAACTTTCTTTGATAAGTTTGATGTTCACTTTCCATCAATCAGTGATAATGAAATTGTATTTGAAGCCGGCGGTTTACTTTATCTACTCGATTTATCAACCGAGAAAATCCGTGAAGTAAAAGTAAATGTTGTTACTGATGGTGCAACTTTACTGGAGCAAAATGAAAATGTTGAAAAACTCATTCAGAATTTTTCAATATCGTATAACGGAAGCAGAGTATTGTTCGAAGCCCGTGGAGAAATATTTTCTGTGCCTGCAGAAAATGGAGCGGTTATAAATCTAACCCAATCATCTGGTTCTGCAGAACGATATCCTGCCTGGTCTCCTAACGGAAAATATGTTGCTTACTTCAGTGATAAGAATGGTGAATATCAATTAACAATCAGAGATATAGAAAATCCTTCAACTGAAAAAACATTAACTTCATTTGATGATGGCTTCAGATATAAAATTTATTGGTCACCTGATAGTAAGAAGCTTGCTTTCATCGATCAAACAATGACGATTTATTATTATGATATGGATAAAGGCAAGTCATTCAAAGTTGATAAACAAAAATGGATGTATGAGGGCAATCTGCAAAACTTTAGTGTAAGCTGGTCATCAGATAGCAGATATATTGCTTACGAGAAAGAACTTGAAAGCAGATTCAGTGCAATTGCTATTTACGACACAAAAGAAGATAAAATTCATCAGGTTACAACAGGATATTATAATGACACCAATCCTGTTTTTGATCCTGATGGAAAATATCTTTACTTCTTAACAAACAGAAATTTTAATCCGATTTACAGTGATTTTGAAAATACATTTGTTTATTCAAACTCAACTCAGATTGCAGCAGTAACATTGTTGAAAGAAACATTATCGCCTTTATTCCCAAAGAACGACTCGATTGCTGTAAAGAAAGATGAAGAGTCCAAAACCGATGATAAAAAATCTGATGAGAAGAAAGATTCAAAAAAAGATGAGCCAAAGGTAAAAGAAATAAAAATTGATTTTGATGGATTTGAAGAACGCGCTGTGATACTTCCACCGTCTGCAGGAAACTTTGGAAAGATTTCTGCAGTTCCCGGTAAATTAATTTTTCACAGAGTGCCAAATAGTGGTTCTGCAGATAAGAAAAAGCCGGTAATGTTTTACGATATAGATAAGCGTGAAGAGAAGACAATTGTTGATGATGCTGATGCATATCAGATTTCAGCCGATGGGAAGAAGATTCTTATTGCAAAACAAAATTCTTTTTCCATAGTTGATGTAGCTCCTGATCAGAAACTTGATAAGAAACTTCCAACAAATCAACTTGAAATGACTGTTGTTCCGAAAGAAGAGTGGAAACAAATCTTTAATGATGTATGGCGGCTTGAAAGAGATTTTTTCTATGATAAGAATATGCACGGTGTTGATTGGAAAGAAATGAGAAAAAGATACGGCGCACTGATCGATAATGCAGTAACAAGATCTGATGTTAATTTTATTATTGGTGAATTGATTGCAGAACTTAATGCCTCTCATACTTATCGAAGCGGTGGTGATGAAGAAACTCCGCTTCAGCGAGCTGTTGGTTATCTTGGTATAGATTGGGAATTAACTAATGGTGCATATCGCATAAAAAGAATTGTAAATGGTGCTGCTTGGGATACAGAAGTTCGCTCACCGCTTTTAGCTTCAGGATTAAAAGTGAAAGAAGGAGACTACATACTTGCAGTAAACGGAGTTAAAATTGATGTAACCAAAGATCCCTGGTCTGCTTTTGAAGGTCTTGCAGATAAAACGGTTGAACTTACAATTAACAACAAACCTTCAACTGATGGAGCGTGGACAATTGTTGTTAAAACACTTTCAGATGAAACACGATTAAGAAATCTTGAATGGATTGAATCAAACAGAAAACGAGTTGAAGAAGCAACAGACGGAAAAATCGGTTACATCTATGTTCCGAGCACTGGCATTGATGGTCAGACAGAACTTGTGAGACAGTTTTATGCTCAGTACACAAAGCAAGGATTAATTATTGACGAACGATTCAACAACGGCGGACAAATTCCCGATCGTTTTATTGAATTGCTTGATCGTAAACCGCTTGCATTCTGGGCTGTTCGTGATGGAAGCAACTGGCAGTGGCCTCCGGTTGCAAACTTTGGTCCGAAAGTAATGTTAATCAATGGCTGGAGTGGATCTGGTGGCGATGCATTCCCTGACTATTTCAGAAAAGCAAAGCTCGGTCCCTTGGTTGGTGCAAGAACCTGGGGCGGTTTGATCGGCATTACCGGAGCTCCAACTTTAATTGATGGAGGAAGTGTAACCGTCCCAACTTTCAGAATGTATGACCCGGACGGAAAATGGTTTAGAGAAGGACACGGAGTTGATCCTGATATTGAAGTGCCTGAAGATCCCGGAATGCTTTCAAAAGGAATTGATGTTCAGCTTGAAAAAGCAATTCAGGAAGCTTTACGATTGATTAAAGAAAATCCGCCCGTTAATCCAAAGCAACCAGAGTATGAGAAGAGGTAAATAAATTTCCACTCTTTAAAGGCGAGTTTAATGCTCGCCTTTTTTGTTATAAATATCCCGTAACGCAGAATTCAGTCTGCGCAAAAAGAAATCTTTTGATGATTGGATGAAATATTTCTATCAAATTTATTTCTCTATGGTTTTTATCCAATTGATGTCTTAATTTTCTTTTGTAAGCTAGTTGCAATATTAAAAGCAGCGAAGAAGTCTATGTTATTAAGTAAATCCAATAGTATTCAATCAATCTTTCTCTTAATCCTACTCTTACTCTTTCTCTTTCTCTTACTCTCAACCCAAAGCTGCAAGCAAGCAACCGAGCCAAGGCTTGAACCTGAGCTTGCACTTAAACTTGAAGATGTAAGCTGCACAGAAGCCTGGATACAGCTAACAACAACAAATCTCCAACTGCCAGCAACAATAAATGTACTGAAAAACAACACCGTAACTCAGACTTTTAGTCTGAGCACCCAAGATACATTGCTGTACATTGATTCCCTGCTACCAAACCAAACCTATAAAATAAAAGTATCCAGCATCCAGTATCCAGCATCTCCCGAAGAGACAAGCAGTAACGAACTAAGCATAACCACGATGGATACCACAAGCCACAACTTTACCTGGCAGAGTTGGGAGTTTGGGGAATGCAGCAATAGTGTGCTGTACGATGTAGCGATAATAGATGAGAACAACATTTGGGCAGTGGGAGAGATATATATGCGGGACTCACTTGGCAATTGTGACCCAAACGCCTACAACGCAGTCCATTGGGATGGTACTAAGTGGGAGTTGAAGAGAATTTACCACTATAGCTCTTGTAATCCAGTTGATTATCCTCCATTTAAATCTATCGTTGCCTTTTCAGACACGGAAATAGTTTTAACTAGTGGTGGAAGTATAGGATGGTTTAATGGTAAAATGAATAGGACTGATTGTGGAATAAGACCTTTACTAACAGGCTCAATCAACAAGCTTTGGGGAAGTTCGAGTAATGATTTATATGCAGTAGGCAATAATGGCAACATAGCGCACTGGGATGGAAGAAAGTGGACGAAGATAGAAAGCGGAACGGATATTGATTTGCTAGATGTATCAGGAAATAACAATGAACTTTTTATTAGTGGACATTCCCTAGATCAGTCAAAGAGTATATTATTAAAGTTCTCCACTGGTCAGATAAAATTGGTATGGTACAACAATACAAACAATACCGAACCATATGGTAGGATAATATATAGTTCAAAGCTTATAGGGAAAAATTTGTTTACCGTTAGCAACAGAGGAGTATATCTGCAAAATGTTGCAAATAATTCACAAGTTAAATTATTATTTCCAATTCTTTACAGGGCTTATAGATTGACCGGAACAAATTCTAATGATGTATATATTGTTGGTTCACGGTCAAATATACAACACTATAATGGAGTCAGCAGTAAAGAGGTATATATAGATTTAATATCGACTGTTCCATTGTACTCTGCAGACTCAAAATCAAATATTATAGTTGCAGTAGGGAAAAAAGTAGAGAATGCAATATATCATAAAGCAATCATAAGATTAGGAAAAAGAAACTAAACACATCGAATTAGAATAAAAATTACAATTTGTAAATTATTAATAGGAGTTTAACAATGAGGATTTTCATAGTCATAGCAATTTTCTTTTCAGTAACCACCATAATACTCTCTCAAGAAAACTCAAGCTGCGGAACAAAAGTACCTTTAGGGATAATACCAGAACAAGTTAAATCAAACAATTTAGATTTATTTGAAAATACGAATACATATAACTTAAGGTTAGCTATTCACATTGTTTACTCACAAAATGGGAACGATTCGATAACGAACGAAAATTTATATTACAAATTGCAAAAATTAAATTATTATATGGAACAAGCAGGTTTTTCATTTTATGAATTTAATAGAAACTATATAGAAAGTGATTATTTTGCAAATCTCAGCGAAGAAAAAATAGATTCGTTGTTTTCAACTTTTTATATAGATGGATGTATTAATGTATACTTTGTTCCGGTATTTGCACATAATGGTTGGTCTTCATTCAGTTACAGATTTGGTGTATCGCCGCAAGGAATAGTTGTAATAAACTCTGCACACGAAACAACACTTCCTCATGAAATGGGTCATTATTTCGATTTACTACACACTGATCATATATGGATAATAGAGGAAATACCTGGGGTATTAGATAGCCTTTACGAGAATATTGATAGAGTTGGAAATTGTAAGAATTGCGATTCAGCTGGGGATTTACTCTGCGATACTCCAGCAGACCCTTCCCGTAGAATGAAAGGTTCTTTAGTCAATGATAATTGTACTTGGAATTCAAGTAGAATCCCACCATTTGATGAGTGTAATAATAATAATTATGACCCATTAACTGACAATTTAATGACAACTGAATTGCCTCGAATTTGTAGAAATAATTTTACATCTTCCCAAATACAAAGAATGAGACAAACATTAATTGAATACAGGGGAGGGGCTGCTTAAAAATCTTGTTTACTTAGAAAATTCAATTGATGGTTCAAATGCCGGAGGAAATTTACATATCGATTATAATAATTTTCCTTCTGGTTCAACCGCAATTGTTGATTCCGGTAATCATATTGTAGGGACTTACAATGAGAGATTTATCAATAATAATCTTTATAAACACAATTCCTGGAATCAGTCTTCACAAGATTATTATCTTAAAAGAACGGTATACATTGAAAATAATGTAGAGCAAATTGCAAATTTTTCTAAACTTGAGTCAGTAACGGTAAGGAATAAAATAGATGGTATGAATTTCAATGATGGGCTTCCGATTAGTTTTAATGATCCCTGGTATCTAAAAGATCAATACGGAAATCAATCAGGAATGGGTGATTTTATAGCATTTCCTTCCCCTTACTATCCGACTGGTGCTTATAACCAAACAACAGGTGGCGTTTTCTTAAATCAAGATTTTAGAGTTCCAAATCAACCCTACTACTCCGTAAAAGCGGATTATCTGCAAACTTTTAATCTATCACAAACAGGCAGAACACATAGGTTTTATTTTCAGGGCTGGAGTGCATCTCCACAAGGCAGTGCAGAGTTCCAGAATGCTAACGCATTTGAAACACCAGTGGTCTTTAAGCAAGCAAATGCAACAGTTCAGGCAAAGTATTATTAATTCAAATAAAATTCCTAACCAGAATATACTCAACGATAAAACTATTTACTTTCCTTTCTTGTGTCATTCCGAATAAATTAATTAATCATAATAATCTTCAGGTAACAATGTTTATTGATGCAGGAAGATACAAAATTGAATTCTCCACAGGATCCGTCGGAGATGCAAGTGGACTTGCAAGTGGCGTTTATATCTATCGCATAGTAATCCATTCGGATAAACTAACAACAGGAAATTATGTCTCGAGTAAGAAGATGATGGTAATAAAGTAAAACTTATTTCTGGGGTCGGTCCGTCATCCATCAGCTGATGGAGACAGACTGACCCGTAAATTTTCGTAACGCAGACTTCAGTCTGCACCATAACTAAAATTATCTCAAAAAAAACAAAGGCGAGAATTTTGCTCGCCTTTGTTTGTGGTATTGAGAATTTTGTAATATTGTTTCTAAACAATTACATTTTCTTTCTGATAAATTTTCTGAAATTCTCTTGCTTTGCGATTTTTCCAAACACCTTTATGATAAGCATAACCTACAATCAGTGGCATAGCGATAGTTGCTTCACTGTAAACCATTTGTTCGTAAGTTGTAGAAACTTTTCCCCAAGAGCTTGCTTCTTTAAGAGTTGAACCGGACAAAGCTCCATCTCTTTCATCTGCAACAGTTATTTGAATTGCATATTTGTGCATATCAGCTTCTTCCATAAGAATATCTGCAGCGACAACAATATCCTGCGTAAAGTTTTTAGGAACACCGCCGCCAATCATAAATATTCCGGTTTCTTTACTGTGAAGTTTAATCTTTGTCAGTTCATAAAAATCTTTTCCTGAATCTACGGCTACATGTTTATCAGGATTATTGTGCTGATGAATTACAAGTCCGAATCCGGCTGAGCAATCAGAAAAAGCGGGAATGAAAATGGGGACATTCTTTTTATAGCAAGCATAAACTACAGAATCGTCGCACTTTGGACCGTCATTTTCTTCAAGATATTTTCCGAACTCCCACATAAACTCTCTTGATGAATAAGCTTTTGGTTCCATACTGTCAAAGATTTTGGCGGTTGTATCATCACAAATGCGAAGTTCATCTTCATCAATAAAAGTATCATAAATTCTGTCTATGTGTAAATCTCTAAGCTCATTATCATCAACCCATTTGGTGCCTTTATAATGCTTGAATCCGAGAGCTTCAAAAAAGTCTTGATCAACCATTATCGCACCAGTTGAAACGATAGCATCAACCATATTGTTCATAACCATGTCATAAACTACACGCTTTAAACCAGCACTGAATAAACTTCCGGCAAGAGTTAAAATTACTGCGCAATTTTCATCCTGCAGCATCATCTCATAAATTTTTGCTGCGCGATTTAAATCTCTTGCCGAAAATGCCATTTCCCCAAAATCATCAACAAGTTTTACAACATTGTGCTGTTTTATATCAATATGTTTAACTACTTCTTTCAAGTAATCTTTTTTTGTTGTCATTTTCATCTCCTTAATAATTCTTATTTTTTGTTCAAATAAAATAAACTTTTTTTGATAGATTTACATAACAAAAATAATATTTTGCAAAAGGATTTTTTATGACGAGAATAATTTTAGAAACACAGAACAAAAAAGATTTAATATTAATTACAGAACTGGCGGAACGGCTAAAAATAAAATACAAAATTGAACCATTAGGAATCAAAATCAATAAAAAGGAAATAAATTTATATTTAGATAAAGGTTCGGATATTTCCAATTTTGGTAATCCTTCAAGGTGGCAACGAAATGTTCGCAAAGATAGAAAAATAATTTAGTGATTGAGCCAATGAAGTTAGTAGATAGTAATATTATTATTTATTCGGCTCTCCCGAAGTACTCTTACTTAAGAGAAATATTCAAAGAAGAAAAAGATTTTATTTCAGAAATTACTTTATTGGAAGTACTTGGTTTTAGCAAAATAACCAGTGAGCAAGAGAAATATTTTTCGGCTGTATTCTCTCTTATGAATAAAATACCAATCACATCAGAAGTGATTTCAGAAGCTATAGGGATAAGAAAAAGTTATAATCTTACTGTTGGTGATTCAATAATAGCATCTTCAGCAAAAATTTATGATTTAGTACTGCTGACTAACAATGTGGCAGATTTTAAAGGACTGAAATTTCTAAAAATTGAAAACCCCTTAAAAACAAAATAGATTATTTACCTGTCCGCTTCATCAGAAAAATATTTTAGCCAGTTTAAGTATTCCTTGTTTCCACGGAACTCTGTGCGAAATTCCTGTTTGATCTTTAAATTCATCAAGATGATCAAGATACCATTGATAATTTCTTATCAATGCATCTTTATTCGAATACTTTGGTTTGAATCCTAAAACTCTTTCAGCTTTCTCTATCGAAACAAATGAATCTTTAGAAGCCGTTTCGTAAACCCATTTATAAAGCGGAGAAAGTTTTAATGCTTCAAGAATTCTTAATGTCCAAATTATTGGTTTCTCAGGTAGTCCGACAATCTTTTTACCATAACCTGCATAATCAAGAACTGCCTGATAATCTTCACGCATAGTTGTAAATTCTTTAGCACCAATATTGAAAGTATCGTTAACTACTTTTTCATCAAGAGTTGCACAGAGATAAATTGCTTCACACAAGTCTTCAACATCTAAAAGCTGATAACGGTTTTTTCCATTTCCAATCATTGGAAAACCTTTACCATCTTTAGCCCAATCATAGAATAATGCAAAAACTCCAAGTCGTTCCGGACCTATGAATGATTTTGGTCTTATAATAGGGACACACTTTCCTTGTTTTCTGAATTTTAAGCATTCTTCTTCAGCAAGAATTTTTGCTTTTCCGTAAGGACCAACACCATCGAGTTTATCATCTTCATAAAGTGGATGATGATCCGGAATTCCATAAACAGCAGTTGATGAAATATGAATGAATCTTTTAACACCTTCATTAAAAGATGCTTCGAGCATATTTCTTGTTCCATCAACATCTGTTGAAAAAATATCTTCCGGTTTATAAAGTGGAAGTGCTGCTGCAGTATGCACAACGATATCAATTCCTTTTACTGCTTCATCAACAATTTTTCTATCGCGAATATCTCCTTTGATAATTTTTATTTGATCTTTCATATCTGGATAAGTGAAGTCAGCAATATCCAGCGAGACAATTTCGTGACCTTTTTGATGTAAAAAGCGAATCAGATTGATCCCAAGAAATCCGGAAC